>JBMYRY010000113.1:0-7348 GCA_049602795.1 Bradymonadia bacterium | reverse complement strand
AGACATTCAGACACGAATCTCTGAACTCGGCGCAATGATAACCAAAGAATATAAGAACCTGGATGCGCCACTCGTCCTCATTGGCGTACTAAAAGGCAGCTTCCTGTTTATGGCAGACCTCTGCCGAGCCGTCGATCTCCCGATTGAAGTCGATTTTTTGGGGTTGTCAAGCTACGGGCACGCTCAAGAGAGTTCAGGGGTGGTCCGCGTGACCCAGGATCTGAGTAGAAGTATTGAAGGCAAACATGTTCTTGTTGTTGAGGACATTATCGACACCGGGCTCACCATGCAGTACCTCCTCGAGAATCTAGGCACACGGCGACCTGAGAGCATTAAGGTAGCGAGCCTTCTTTCCAAGCCTGCACGTTCTCAAGTAAGCATCCATATCGATTATCTTGGTTTCGAGATTCCAGATCGATTTGTGATCGGATACGGACTCGACTTTGCTAGCAAGTTTCGCAACTTACCATTCATCGGTGTAAACCTTGGGAGTGACTTACCTCTTAACCCTGAGCACCAATAAGGGTATTTGCGCGTTCAAATGCCTGCTCTGCCGCCTCGAACTCATCGAACTTGAACAAAAGCTGACCGAAATTCATCCAGAAAGAAGGGTCATCCTCGCCCAATTCAGCAGCCCTCGCATACCAACCAAGGGCGTCCTGTTCCTGACCAACACCCTGCAAGACTTTGCCCACCATCAACACAAAGCCAAGATGGTCGGTCAAGGTTGGAATCAGCGTGTGGAGTTGGTTAAGCAGATCAATCGCCAACCCTCGATGAGCGATGCCTGACATCAACCGAAGAACAACTTGCTCCATAACTTCGATCTCTTCCGGTCGTCGCTCAAAATAGGCCAAAGAATGAGCGAACAATTCTTCAACCTGTCCAACCGATGATGATAGTTCAACAAGTCGCGCGAGCATCACGATATAGTCTTCATCCTCTGCGGGCACAGAATTCTTTACCGACGTATAAAGAGCATACGCCTGCGCTTCATCACCATGCGCAAAGTAGGCATCTGCAAGCATTTTCTTTGCCCGCCATTCATGAATCGAAGGGTCATGCATACCGATACGCGTCACACCAGCGACGGGCGTCTTGAGGCATTCCTCCAATACGTTGATCGCATCCAACAAACGTTCCGCGTACAAGAACGCCAATCCAGCTTGAAAGAGCAGATCAGGGTTGTTATGAATCGCATTTAGCGCGCTGTCTGCGGTCACCGAAGCCGATTCGTATCGCATCTCCAACATCTGTGTACGCACCAGTCCAACATAACTATACGCAACCGGGATTTGAACGACCGACATACCGTAACGAGAGGGGTCCTGTTCAAAGAGCTCCACAACCCGTTCGAATGCTTCCCGAGCAGAAGAGATACGGTGAGCAACCCAATGCTGAGACGCAACGTAAAACCAGGTCACTAGGTCATCCGGGTCTTCTTCAAGTTTCAATTCAAGGAGTCGAAGATTGCGTTCATCCTTTCCTTTCTCAATCATGACATCCGGGTCCGCCCCGTAATGTTCGAATACGATATCGAGCCGATAATCGGTGCCAAAATCGCGGCCAACCTCCTCATGCACCTTACCTGAAAACCTCAGCGCTGGATCGTTGCGAAACACTCTTCCGCTGAAACCATCATTCTGGAACTCTCCTGCTCTCGTATAATTCTTAACCTGAACACAGAAAACAGTGAAATCCTCGTCATCCTGATGTGCTTCGATAACAGCTCGGAGACTGACCGCGCTCGCGGGTGTCAAGCGTTCATCAGCATCAAGAACCAAAATCCAATCAGTGGTCGCGTGGGAGAGCGACGCATTTCTCGCAGCGGAGAAATCACCAACCCAATCAAAGAAATGAACGGTCGCCCCCGCTTGTGTGGCGAGTTCAACGGTCTTGTCGCTTGACCCGGTATCCACAACAATCACCTCATCCGCGATATCGATGACCGACTGTATTGCCCCTGATATGAACTCTTCTTCATTCTTAACGATCATGCATACGGATAGACTTGGTCGATGCTTTTGTCCGCCAGCCCTCACGATCTCGTCAACTAACGCGCTTAGGTGAGGTGCGACCTCACATCGCGATTCCCGTTGTCGTTTAGCGTCCCGAAGACTTTGCTCGACATTCGGGTAACTCGGTTCGAGCAGGAGACAGTATTCAAAGAGACGAGCAGCGATGTCGTACGCGTTTAAACGGAAGAACGCAACGCCTAACAGATTAACTAAATGCAAGTTTCTGGGTTGCGCTCTCAGCGCCGGAACCACCAAATCCACTACCCCCTGAAAATCCCCCATATCAAGAAGCGCAACAGCATAATGTGACACGATCGCGTTGTTTGTTGGATCCAATGAAATCGCTTGTGCCCAATGTTCGATCGCATGGGCTTTACTCAGCGAAAGTGCTGCTGTTTTAACGTACTCGGCTGACTGCCGATCATGAATTTCAGCAATTGAAACTACCATGCATGCAGATTGCCACGTTAGATTGGTTTCGTCGACAAAGTTGATGCCTATTTTCAACAGACTCATGTACACTGAGTGTAAGGAGGATGATCAAAAATTGACCGCTCCAGAAACCGTATCAGGCTATGTGCTCAACGAACGTATCGCCATAGGTGGCATGGCTGAGATCTGCCTAGCATACGATACGATGGGGCGAATTGAGCATAAAGGGGTGGTGTTAAAACGACTGCTTCCCCACCTTACGAGCGAACCCGGCACGTTGACTCGGTTCGAATATGAAATTGATCTCCTTAAACGCTTATCGCACCCTGCCATCCCACCGCTGCTAGATCACGGTCTGGATCAAGGTCGACCTTTTCTGGTTTTACCTTACATTGCGGGCAGTAATCTCGACCAACTGAACAAGAATTGTGTCGATTCTAGCATCGCCCCTCCAGCAAAACTCGTCGTTTACATCGCGCGTCAACTCACCGATGTTCTTCACTATTTGCATCGTAACCCCGAACCAGACACGCCTGAGTTATTACATGGAGATGTGACCCCGGCGAACATTATTCTGGGTCTGAATGGGCAGGTGCACCTGATAGATTTCGGCATTGCTGGTCCAGCGGGTTCAACGTCAGGTTTGACGGGCACGACAGGATTCCTGGCGCCCGAAATTGTCAACAATGAAGCCGCCGATGGTAGAAGCGACTTATACTCACTAGGTAAAACCCTCCTACGTTTTTGGGCTAATCTGTCGACAGACCAAACGGCAATGTTTGAGCCATCGGACTGGGAACAAGCGTTGCGCATACATCACAATCAAGCGCCTGGCTTGTTGGAGTGCCTCCTCAAATGCATCGCTCTTAAGCCCGAGGATAGATTTGCGAGTGCTAGGCAAATGCTGGATGTCCTGAAAAGAATTCCAAATGCGATGACCTCAGAAACGGCAACAGAGTGGCTAAAGACTCATTTCTCCGATGACTATGAGAAGGAAGCGCAGCGCGTCACTCAAGTCTTCAGCACCACTGCGCCCCACGGCATTGACCGAACTCAAGCACTCTACGCAGACACCGCTGACAACCATACAGCGGTTCCCACTCAGGTCGGGCAGCAAGCAGTTGAAGTCTCCTTGATCAAGGCTAAACCAATAGAATCGGCGTCGCCGCCCATTGTTAGCTTCTCGTCTGCTCGTTCGGGTTCAGATGAAACACTTATCGAGGATGTCTCTCGAGAATTGTCGGGGCGATTCGTCAACCCCATCGTGAAGTTACCGTGGTCTAAACTCAAGGTGTTTCGGCTTCCTGTTATATTGATCGTCGCCGCTAGCCTTCTCGGCGCGTTCATCTCGAAGAGTCTTTTTGAACGAGCTCTGCAAAAGCGGCTTGGTCGCATCATGCTAGATGCTACCCCAAACACAGGGTTAGAAATCTTTGTTGACGGGCAGGTCAAGCTCAGCAATGAAACGCCAATGTTTCTAACAGATATCGCGCCAGGTCCCCATACGCTCATCGTTCAGAAGAATGGCTATAGGCCGCAAGAGAGGAACATCATTGTTGAACCAAACGGATTGACCGATGTTGTCATGAAAATGGAGCGAACAACACCCGCAACTGGATCGGTCACCTTTGTGTTCGATATTGAAAAATGCATACTCAAATACAACAAAATCAATCGAGAAGTCTTTTCTGGTGAAACACTTCGTTTACCAGCAAACCAAGAACTCAATCTTAAACTCGAAGCAAAAGGGTCGAAACGTGCTCGTAATATTTCTGTGCAACTAAAGCCGGATGAGCTGTTCCAACTCCGCTTTACATTGCGCTAAACTCGCTACTCGCTAAGGTCACACCGAATGCGTCTCATTGCCCGGGCGACCTGACGCGCCTTATACCGCTCGTGTGCAGATTCGCCTTTTTGATTTAATTCATGCTGAGCCCGATCAACAATCTGAAACTCAGCGAGAAGAAAAACAACTCTGCCAGAACGACGTGCTTCGTAATCCTTGATTGTGCTGACAACATCGTCTACCCGAATTGCCATATCCACCACAAAGTTGACGTCACGATAGCTACTCGCCGTAAAGTGGTTGTCGCGATTCGGTTCTCGATGTTGGTCAGTTGGTATAGGCAGTGCGTCAACGAGCTTCCGTAGCCGGTAATCATTTCGCAGCGTAGAATCAAAGTCGATGAGTTCATTTCTCGACTCGCCCGGTACTACGTAGCCAAATGGTATGGAATATCGACACAAATGGGCCAAAACCCCAAGCACATCATCAACCGTCTCCGTCACAATTCGAAACCGGAGACGATCGTGCAACTGAGCCGCCTGACTATCCTTTCTACACAATAATTTAGTGATGATTGAATGTTCCGTCTTTCTGCTCGACGCCCACTCAACAATCGAAATCCCCTTCCTCTTCATGTCGTCGACGGATTGATACACATTTCGTTCGATCCGAAAAAAGAGTTCTGCCGTCGGGATACTTAATCGATGTACAAGTTCTCGGCCAGCAGCATGGTGGATGATGTGCATCACCTTCAGAACAGCACATGCATCTCGTTGAGTTAATCCGTCTTCGGACGCCAAGATCAACAGGTTTCGAATGTCATTTGGGCTGCGAACTTCGTCAAAAACATCGCCGTAGTCATGAAGATCAAGATAGCCGAGAGCAAGCTCGTGTAATTCCAATAGACGCTCTAAGTCTTCGGATTCTGAGCAATCAAAACCGACTCGCTCTAAGACCTGCTCAGCGTCATCCACGTCCCGACAGTACAACCGCGGCCAATCTATGACCGACTGACCATCTAACACCAAGCCGATTCGAGCTAAATCCGACAGGGAAAGCTCATTTAACCGATAGTTACTTCTCGACATGTCCATACGCCTTACATCGCTCGCTCAGCCTACAGACGTATTGTAGAATGAAGAGCTAACTTGCCTTTTGTAGGTTTAGTGTAGCTAGCATTAGAGCTGCAGCGCCCGCTAACGCGCCCAGATTCCCTAACATAAAAGCTGTTTCACCACCAGCAATCGTCGTCGTAATAAAACTACTAACCGCAAAAAGACCCAAAAAACGCATGGCTTCCCCTATGACCTACATGTAAGGAAAAGTATACTAAAAGCACACAGATCTGGCAACCGAATCTTGGTTTTTTTGGGGTGAGATCTCTAACCTATTGAAACAAAAGAAGAAAGGATGGCCACTTTGCTTTAGGAGCCCATTCCAACCCAAACGCTGCCGTTCCCGCGAAACTCTTTCTTGAAAATTGGCACATCAGTCTTGAGAGTTTCGATAATGGCGCGGCAGGCATCGAACGCATCTGCCCTATGCGGAGAGCCCACAGCAATGACAACCGCCATATCCGTCAACTCAAGCCTGCCTAGACGATGTTTAAGAGATACATTGATATCTGGATATCTAGACTTAGTAACCTCGATAATCTCCTTCAGAACGCGTTCTGCCATGGGCTCATAGGCCTCATAATCGAGATGGGTCACCGATTCGTCATTGGTATGGTCCCGGACCTGCCCAATGAATGTTAAGACGGCCCCATTAGACGATTTAGCCACCGATGCAATGAGAGATGCGGCATCTAAGGGCTCGTGAGTCAGATACATACTCACCCCCCCGACACAGGCGGAATAATCGCAGCTTCATCTCCGTCGTTTACAATGAAGTCACCAGCAGACACAAAACGTTGGTTGATTGCCCAACGCAAATAAGGTTTAAGAGGCAAAAGGCTCGTGAACTGTGCGTAAACGTCTGATTGCAATCTATCAAATGACATCGGTGTATCAACGGTCAACTCAATAGAATCCAATCCCACACTCTCTTTGGCGCTCGCAAAAAACAAGATTCGTACAGTCCCCACCTGTCCCTCCTAGTTTGACTTGTGAACCATCCCAGCGGTCAATCCAAGTTGACGACGCGCCTCATACAACCCTACGGCCGCTGATTGAGCCAAATTCAAACTCCGTACATTCGAGTTCGGCATCGGCAAAACAACGTGTTGTGTCGGAAATTTCGCTAGGATCTCAGCAGAGAGACCTGTCGTTTCGCATCCGAAAACCAGAAGATCGTGCTCTCCATAGGCAACTTCCGTATAGGATTGCGTCGCCTCGGACGTAAACAACCATGGTCGTTCGCCAAGTGCCAATGCGTCCTCAAAGCGCTGGACCACGGTTAAATCTATCCAAGGCCAATAATCCAAACCTGCACGTTTAACCCATTTACTTTCGAGAGAAAACCCGAGAGGTTCAACGAGGATGAGTGGGGTATTATTGGCGGCACACAGTCGACCAATACTACCGGTATTCTGAGGAATCATCGGTTCAACGAGAACAACTTTCACAGAGACACCTCCGCCGAAGACTTAAAAACAATCTTCGTTTCTTCCCTACCAGGCACAGCAATAGCCCACCGTGAGGTTGCGCCACCAGCCACCTTCAACAAAGCAACATTCAAAACACTCTGAAAAGACCCTAAACGCTTAGTGCGCCACCCTTCTGCAGTGCGTGAAAACTGAGTGAGGTGTTTATTACCTCGAGCAATTATCTCATCAAGACCATCACCGTTTAAGTCTCTGGTCCAGAGTTCAAAAAAAGTAAACTCGTCCTCGGAAGCGCCGATCTTACTCACAATGAAACTATTCCCATCACGCCTGACTTCCTTAAGTTGAGCCCGCGCCTCCTTTGCGTAAGAAGCTGACCAACCATCTGAAACGTAAAGCCTTCGCTCTCCTTCTGGTCTTGTTTGAGCGGTCGTAACCGCTCGAACCCCGCCAGAGATCGGTAATTGACGAATCTTTCCCATGCCCTCATGAAGTGACAAATCACCAGGCTTGCCTTTCGAATCACCATAAATCCGACCAACAACCTTGAGGGCTGCGGATTGGTTT
>JBMYRY010000112.1:0-7362 GCA_049602795.1 Bradymonadia bacterium | reverse complement strand
AGGTGTTTTTTAGGTCGTTTTGCGATAGTTTTGCCAGCGATTCCTTAAATAACTGTGAGCTAGATATGCGACTAAGTTTGGGTCTGCTTATTCTGCTGTTCGTTGTTCAGTTTGGATGCGATGAGACCCCGTAGATAAAGGATTTGATTGACCATCTAAGTCTTTCACTTTTGATGTTTATGCACTCAACTCAATCACTCAAAATGTAATTTTTTGGTGGGGCGCTAAAGTAATGTGTAAATAGCCGAACCCTTTTTCTGCCGATTGACTCTACCGGGATGAATGAGACGTGCCAGAAGCGGTCTCGTCAAACTCTTGGAAGGAGCGATTCATGCTGATTCGGCAACTATTTGACCGAGAAACATCTACCTACACCTATCTCTTGGTGGACTTTGAAACTCGCGATGCTGTCATCATTGATCCGGTGTTGGAGCACGTTGAGCGAGATCTTAAATTGATTAAGGAGCTTGAGGCTAACCTCGTCTATGTGCTCGATACCCACGTGCACGCCGACCATGTTACGGGGGCCGGGACACTCAAGCAGCGTACAGAGGCACTTAGCGGCGTCAGCGATAACGCCGATGTTAGATGTGCAGATATCCATTTTGGGCATGGACATCGACTCAGGATTGGGCGTCATAAAATTGAGGTTCGGGCGACGCCGGGGCATACCGACGGATGCTTGACGTACGTGCTCTTTGCTGATGAAAAAGTCTATGCTTTCACCGGAGATACGCTCCTAATCCGAGGGTGTGGACGCACCGATTTTCAGCAAGGTGATGCGAGAACTTTGTATCGCTCGGTACATCGAGAAATCTTTTCTCTGCCTCCAGAGACAATTATCTATCCGGGACATGACTATCGCGGCAATACCTCTAGTTCAGTTGCCGAAGAGCGCGCTTATAATCCGAGACTTAATTTGGAGGTCAGTGAAGAGCAATTCATAACGCTGATGAATGAATTAGATCTCGCCGAACCAAAACGCATTCATGATGCGCTTCCAATGAATTTGGGATGTGGATTGAATCCGATCAATACCGTAACAGACCGCGTTACATCTCAGAGCCTCACCCCATCGATGGTTCAATGGGAGCGTGTGGACCGATTCGTTGACGTCCGCACGCGGTCAGAGTTTGAAAGGGATGCACAGAGATTGTCTGATGCCGTGTGTGTACCACTAGATGAGATACTGGCAAGCTGCCGGACTTGGTCTACTACTGAATCAATTTTGGTTGTTTGCCAGACTGGTCAACGCTCGCTACAGGCGTGCGATTTGTTAAGATCGCTCGGATTTGAGGACGTTTCGAATCTCAAGGGAGGCATGCTAGCCTTCGAGAGTTATCGAAAGGAGTTAACATGATGGATTCGATCATTTCGGCCATTATCGGTGGTGCCCTGATTGGTGTGGCTGCATCATGGCTATTGCTTGCCCGCGGTAGAATTGCTGGCATTAGCGGGATTCTTGGTGGTCTCTTAGGGCGCTGGGATGAGCAATCCGCCTGGCGACTGTCTTTTTTAGGAGGGCTCCTCGTCGGCGGTGGACTACTTGTCGCCTTCATGCCGACGGTTATTGTCGCGCCAAGCCATCGCTCGATTGCGCTGGTTTCAATCGCCGGTTTGCTGGTGGGGTTTGGTACCCGTTTAGGTAGTGGTTGTACGAGTGGGCACGGGGTATGTGGTCTGACTCGCTTCTCTTTGCGATCCTTGGTGGCAACGTTGACCTTCATGGTAACCGGTTTTGTCACCGCGAGCTTATTGGGCGTCCTAGGATGAATTTTATGAAAGAAGGCGGGACCTTTCACTGGGCGAAGCTCAGGGTTCCGGTGGACAGTCGACGTTGGCGAGGGCTGTTTTTGGAGATGTATTTATGATTGGTGTACTTGCGAGTTTTGGTGGCGGACTGCTTTTTGCCATTGGTTTGGGGATTTCGGGGATGACGGATGCGAACAAAGTGATCGGTTTCTTGAATCTAGCAGGCTCTTGGGATCCGAGCCTTGCATTTGTGATGGTGGGTGCCATCGGCGCACACCTGGGCCTATATCGGTTGATTCTTAAACGTGAAAGTCCCTTATTCGAGACTAAGTTTAGTATCCCCACGGCAAGCCATGTTGACGCTCGTCTTATTGTCGGCGCAGGGATCTTCGGCATTGGTTGGGGGCTTGGTGGATTTTGCCCGGGACCAGGCCTTGTTTCAATTGCCGGTGCTGGACCAGCGGCGATGGCATTTGTTGGCACAATGTTGCTCGGCATGACCGGGCATAAGGTCTTTATTCATCCCCCTAGGAAGGTGACATCGTCGGAGCAGGGGAGATGATTTTAACCATCTTTTTAGCCACCATCATCGGGGGCACTTTGGGATTATTAGGAGGCGGGGGTTCAATCCTTGCTGTGCCCGTTCTGACCTATGGTGCTGGCTTATCGCCAAAAACCGCCATTGCAACATCGTTACTTGTGGTTGGCACAACCTCAGTCTTCGCATTGGTCCCATATGCGCGCAGAGGCCTTGTTGCTTGGCGTGTGGGGGCGATTTTTGCAGCGACGGCTATGGTCGGCGCATATGCTGGTGGACTCGCTGCGGGTTGGTTTCAAGGGAAAACACTACTCCTGCTATTTGCGGCGATGATGGTATTTACAGCCTTGGCGATGCTTAAACGTCGACCAGCCCTTGCGGTTGTGAAACGTGACCGGCTGCCATGGGCGCTTGTTGCCATTGAAGGGATGGGCGTGGGCGGTGCAACAGGTCTTGTGGGCGCTGGAGGAGGATTTTTGGTTGTGCCTGCACTAGTGCTTCTTGGGGGGATGCCCATCAAGCGAGCCGTCGGTACCTCCCTGATGGTGATTGCCCTCAAATCATTCGCCGCTGCTGGTGGACATTTTTCTCATGTGACGATTGATTTTCATTTGACTGTCCTGGTCACTCTGGCTGCCGTGCTGGGCAGTTTTGGGGGCGTTTTGGTAAGCAAATTACTGTCCCCTGAGCATCTCAAGAAAGGGTTTGGCATCTTTGTTGCGACGATGGCTTGCTATGTTATAGCCCGGGAAACATCCTATGAATGCGGTCTTGCGATGTTCGTCGCTGTTTCGGCACTCATGATCTTTCTCACTAAAGGCGATACGCCCAGACAACCCAACCAAGCATGACCAGGGTGCTTCTATAGTCAGTGGCGCTGGAGCATTCACCCACCAAAAATAGCGAACCGCTGTTCAATTGAAGGATCCCCTTGTTGATATGCAATCGCTTTGCTCTGGTTGTCACCTCAGGTACGTGCCCTGATGACTCGGGTCTGATGTTCATGAGTCCTCCGCTGAACAAAGAGCAAATTATGCTGTCAATGAGGCGTCGCATTGGCGAGTTTCCATCCCGTTAGGTGGATGGCCAAGGCACGCGCCGGGTTCGAATGTTCTATTTACATTCATTGATGGACCCTTTTTCCTGGAGCATTTCGCGGAGATCATTTAGTCCATGGGGACGTTTTGGAAAACTGCTGAACCGAGTTGCCAGATCTGTTTCGAAGAATACCACCGGAAACCTCAAGAAAATGAAGGACGCATGAACAAAATAACATCGTTTAGTATTTTGCTCTGGAGCATGGCTGCCATGGCTGACCATGGCATCCACAGCCTTGCGCAAGCACCGGCTCAGACGAATTCATTAGTCTATGTGCAACATAGCTTAGGTGCTTTTGAGCAAGATGACGAGGCGGGTCTCTGGAGCATGAGTTACCTTCAAGCCGAATATCGGCTCATGAACGATCTGTCGGTTAATGTCGGTGTCCCTTGGATTCGAGTGAGTCCATACGGCGACGCCAGCCAAACAGGGCTTGGCGATGTGTCCATCGGTACCCGTTTTCAAGCTTTTGATAGTGATTCTCGCCTCAGCAGACTTCTTATTGGTCTCAATGTTGAGCTGCCCACAGGGTCGACCTCGAAACGTCTTGGGCATGGGCACTACGAGTTCGCTCCAATGGTTGCTTTCGCCCATGCAGTCAATAATCGACTGTTGATCACGTCCAGTGTGAGCCAAAGTTTTCCTCTCAACGGACTTCATGACCACGGGCATGACCATGAAATGGGCGAAGAAGACAATCATGAGCAACCCCTGATCAGACCTCACTTTGGACACGAGACGACGGCAAACCTAGGATTGATTCTCGCAACCGATAGAGGCTTTATTGAATCGGGGCTTCGCTTTGGCGCCGTTATCGATAACGGTTCGGTTACTGCGACTCCGGTTGATTTACGCCTGCAAAAAGGGGTCAACTTAATGCCAGGTGTGGCGGTTACCACTGGATTTAGCCAAACTGTGTATGGAGATCCGAGAACCCCGTGGACCATTGACCTCGGTTTCTCGTTCATCCTCGAAACCTCGGGCGTTGGTGTAGCGCCGAAGCACCAACACGACGCGCATCATGAACACGACGCGCATCATGAACACGACGCGCATCATGAACACGATTCGAACAACGATCATCATTCACAGCACGACGAGCCTCAACGCTAACTCATGGACTTGACAAAAGTCTTTAACTTCTGGTTGCCGATTAGGAAATGGAACGATTGATGACCCCGGCACAGAAAGCGCGGATACTGTCGATCACCGGCGGAAGTTCGATCGAAAGAGAAGAGCTGATTCAGCCACTTTGGAACGATTATGGGCGTCTGTCGAGAGTGTTTATCGCAGGCAGTACGCGATCTTCGATTATTGTGAAACAAATTCGGGTTCCGAAGCACGCATCTCATCCAAGAGGGTTTGCGACATCTTTATCGCATCAACGTAAACTAAGGTCTTACGAGGTTGAGTCAGCCTGGTATCGTAATCAGAACCAACAGGTTAATGAGCGCTGTGCTACGCCTCGCTGTTTGGATGTTTTTGTTGATGGTGAAGAGCGCTTTCTACTGCTTGAAGATCTTGATGTGAGCGGGTATCCCCGACGCATGGTCTCGGTCTCAATGGGTGAGGTACAGACCGTGCTACGGTGGCTAGCTAATTTTCATGCCGTCTTTCTTCATGATACTGGAGAGGATCTTTGGTCAAAGGGGACATACTGGCATCTCGAAACGAGACCCGATGAACTTGAGGTCATCCGAGGCACTCGTCTGCATCGTTTCGCCTCCTTAATTGATGCGCGACTTAACGCCAGTGCTTTCCAAACCCTTGTTCATGGCGATGCTAAACTTGCAAACTTCTGTTTCAGCACCGACGGGCGCCGTGTGGCGGCTGTTGATTTTCAATACGTGGGACGTGGATGCGGCATTAAGGATGTGGTGTATTTCCTAGGTAGTTGCTTAGATCCACTGACCCTTGAGACGCGTGAAGATGAGCTGCTCGCAACGTATTTTGAAGAACTGAAAAAACGTGTGGACCAGAACGTGGATGGTGAAGCTCTCGAGAAAGAATGGCGCGCACTGTACTCGTTCGGCTGGGCGGACTTCGAACGATTTATGCGCGGATGGAGTCCACACCACCATAAGCTCACGACCCATAGTGAGGAGAAAACTGAAACGTCAATCAAGGTCATCACCGATGAGCTAATGGCGCCGATGGAGAAAGCGTGTGTCGCAGCAGGTCGATTTGTTCATCGGCGACGAGACAATATTGGATGCGTTGCCTCCAAAGGCCTAGGCAGCAGTGCTTCGGACGTCGTTACTGAAGTGGATCTCGAGGCTCAGAGAATCATTTTGTCGACATTGGCTGAGGCGATTCAACGCTACGACTTAGGATGCTTGGCTGAGGAAATACCGGACGACCAGAGTCGAGTCCACAAACATATGTTTTTTGCCATCGACCCGCTAGACGGAACCCGTCCATACGTAGACGGCAAGTCAGGGTATGCCACTGCCATCGCATTGATCTCAAACGATGGCGAAACGCTTATGGGCGCTGTTTTTGAGCCGGCTTCTGATCGCTTGTACACGGTTGTTCGGGGAGAAGGGGTGAGGGTCAACGGCGAGTCTATCTCAGGGACACGTATGAGTCTTGGTCCATGCTTTGATGAGTTCTGGATTGCTGATGAGAGTTTCAAATCGGAGCGAATATTCGAACAGGTAAATAAACGGTTCTCGATTCGGTATCCAGGTGGTGCGGTGGCAAACATATTGACCTTACTGTCCCATCCACGTGCGTGTTACGTTAAGCCGCCTCGTAAAAGAGCGGGAGGTTGCGCGATTTGGGATGTGGCTGCGGTGAGTCTGATGCTTGAGGCGTTAGGGGGGCGAGTGTGCTATTTTGATGGTCGTCCGATTGAATTAAACCGCCAGAATCGCGTTTTCTTTAACGACGTTGGTTTAGTGTTCTTGGGGGCTCAATTTGACCTAAACACACTTGTCCCCGTTTTTGGTAGCGATGTTGTCGAACGATGGATTTCATCGGCGCATCGATTGGAGTGATTCAGACATGTGTTCTCGTATCAAGATAGACCATCGGTGATCGACATGAATAAGCATCTTTGCGTCACCAGAAAGGAGCCACTTTACCCACATTCGTCGACGTTTCTGATTCGACTCGAGGACGGGGGAGATGTACGTGCGCCGGGTGGGGCAGTCACGCTGGAATTGTGCGGATCTTGGTCTCACGAAGGCGAATGCCGTTATCCGCACTTCACGTCTGCGAACAATGAGGGGGCGGAAGTACGAATTACGGTCGACTTTAGTGCGCCGACGGCGGAGATCCCTCAGATCACGGAGCGAATCAAGAACGCAATTCGTCGAGGAACGCTTGTGGGTCCAGATGGAAATGTCACGACTTGGAGAGTCGTCCAGTAACGCTAACGGTTGCGCCTGCCTCCGCTTTACGCGCCGCTTTAACTCATTCAAGCAGACATGAAGGTTTTTTTGTCAGCGATACCTGGATGTTTGTTCAATTGGGTCATCATTCCCTGAGATTGGTTTGTGCTACGTGTTTTGTCACGGTCCGATGGTTGTTGACGCTTATTGCCCGAGAATGAGAATCGTAGTGCCGATCGCCATAACGCAGACTGAGAATAGACGTCGCCGGAAACCCCGTTCTTTGAAAATAAGAGCGCCCAGCGTCACAGAGCCGACTAAGCCAATAGCTCGCTTTATTGTTTCGATGTACGCAACTTCCCAGTGCGAATAGGCCGCGAGTTGCAGAGCGATTGAAATAAGCATTGTTGCGCAAACCAAAAATAGTGGTTTCCAGGACACGGTAAAGGAGGCTTTCGGTTCTCGAATAAAGAGTGTTCTTACCAGGTGCAGAATGAGCACCGAGCTTCCAAGAAGGAGTGCGAGGTGCGTGAGCGGGCTTGCATGCTTTAGAGCGGCTTTATCAAAGGCGGCGCCCGCACTCCACAACACTGCGGTGGAGAGCATGAGTAATGCACCGAGGCGTCCAGTTGACGACCC
>JBMYRY010000111.1:0-7379 GCA_049602795.1 Bradymonadia bacterium | reverse complement strand
CGATCGTCGTGGATGAAACTTTTAACGCATGATCGAGCTTTTGCCCACCTCGTGAAACGAAGGTACGTCCTTTTCTAGTCCGGATGCGAATACGAGCCCGCTCGTCAACGAGCTGCCCCCGCTTGTCCATTCGCTGTTCATCGACAATCACCTCACCCGCGAGTATCCGAGCTTGAGCTTCTTTAAGGTCGGCTACCATATCTCGGTCAACAAGCAGTTGATCTAACTTTATCTTCACAAGTTAAACCTTACGGATCCCAATTAGCTCAATCAGTTCAGCCAACTGCGAGGTGTCCCTCGAAAGCAGGTTCAAACTGTCATGTGCTTTACTAATTAAGCGATCTCTCCAGCCCCGAACCTCCTCGTCATTCAGGTGGTGATGAAAGTTATTGCTATCGCGCTCTTCGTCTTGAGACTTGTCAATGATGTCGTCAGTCAGTTGAAACAACAAGCCAAACACCTCTGAAAAAGTCCGTATGTGCTTGAGATCCTTCTCGTCAGCGCCCGCACAGAGCGCACCACCCACCGCGGCGGCAACAAGGAGTGCTCCTGTTTTCTTGTTTTGCATATCGATCAAAGCATCAAGATTGGACAGGTCGCCGTAAAGGTCATCCACTTGCCCGCCCACCATTCCAACCCCACCAGAAGCACTTGCAAGCAATTTGATCAAATCAACCTTCAATTGAGGAGCGTGAGTACTATCAGAGATCACTTCAAAGGCTCGTGTCAAAAGTGCATCCCCAACCAGAACAGCTGTGCCTTCGCCGAATGCAATGTGGCAGGTTGGTTTGCCCCGCCTCATGTCATCATCGTCCATGGCCGGCAGATCGTCATGCACAAGGCTGTAGGTATGAATCAATTCAACGGCTACAGCCCAATCATCAGCCGCGCTCTCTTTGCCAAAGAGGCGTGCACAGGTCAAGGCAAGCACCGGACGAATCCGCTTTCCGCCACCCAAAAACACGTGGCAGCTTGCCTCATGCAGCCGAGTCGCCCATTCCCAGCTTTTCGTTTCGCCGGCAGCAAGAAGCTCGAATCTCTCTGCGGTCTGTTTTGGTAACGACACCTTGCTCATTCCCTCTCCTCATGAAGCAATTTTTGCAATTCAACAACCTTTGCCTCGGCGCCCTCCAAAACTTCCTGACCTCTTAAAGAGAGACGTACCCCCTCTTCATATAACTTTAGGGAGGCTTCAAGCCCTAAGTCTTCAGACTCCAATTGCGTGACCATCGACTGTAAGCGCTCCAATAATGCTTCGAAGGATAGCTGTTCCTCTGACATTTTCATTTCTACCTTTCATCTTGGGCAGTGGTCGACAGTACTTCTGCCTGAATAACACCGTCTTGTACTCGAATATTGATTTCATCGCCCCGAGAAACTTGTTCAATACCCATAACAACCTGCTGATGCAGGGTTGTAAGACTATATCCCCGGGCTAACACACTGAGGGGAGATAATACATCTAGTCTTTCCACCAATCTTTGAAACCGAAGGCGTTGTCGGTACACTCTCTCCTCAACGATCCGTCTAAGCTGATCGTGGAGGCTGAGAAGCCTACGTCTCTGTTCAACTAAACGCGCATTCGGATTACACCGAGCAAGCCTCGTGTCTAAGCGCTTTACACTTTCTCGTTCCCGAGCAACCCGCTGACGCAAAAGATGTTCCTGCTTTTGCATCAAACGCCCAAGAACTAGGCGCTTACCATGAAGCGCAACCCCGCGTCTCAGCAAATGCATCTCTCGATTAAGATGCTGGGATCGTTGAACCAGCAGATGCTTCATGGCTCGATTAAAGCGATCGGTTAAATCTGTGAGGGTAAACAAAAGGTCGTCCCGAATGGGGACAACCAACTCTGCGGCAGCAGATGGCGTAGCTGCTCGTTTATCCGCAACCATATCTGAAATTGTTGTATCGGTTTCGTGCCCCACAGCACTCACTACAGGCACCGAGCACGTAAATATTGCATGCGCTAAATCACGGTCGTTAAATGACCACAAATCTTCGAGGCTCCCCCCACCACGCCCGATAATGATGACATCCACATTAGGATGAGCCTCCAATGCTTTGAGACCAGCAATCAAGTCTCCCACAGCAGACGGACCCTGAACATTAGCTGGGTACAAGTAAATCGGTATTTGTGGTGAACGTCTATGGAGCACGGACTCAATATCTCTCCTTGCCGCTCCTGTCGGACTTGTGATTACCCCAACGCCTCGAGGTACAAGCGGTAATTGCTGCTTTTTTTCCGGGTCAAAATACCCTTCGGCTTCAAGTCTTCGCTTTGTTTCCTCGAACAGTGCTTGCAACCGACCTAACCCTGCCGGCTCAATCGAAGTAATGACTAATTTGTAGGCCCCGTGAGGTGCATAAACGCTCAAACGCCCGGTGACCACCACCTGTGCTCCCGGCTCAGGTCTGTAAGCCAAACGAACGACCGTAGACCGCCATACGACTGCATCGATCCGCGCTGACTCATCTTTCAAGGAGCAGTAAACATGTCCACTGCGATGCGCATTAATGTGCCCAATCTCTCCCTGAAGTCGAATGGAGATGAATCGGCTCTCCAGAACAGATTTTATCTGCTCCGTCAGCTCTGAAACACTTGTTATGCCCTGTTCCGTCATGAGACGCGTTTAGCACGAACACTCTCGATGGGACAATTGCATTCAGAGCACATCTCGATCGAACGGCTTTTTGGAGGCTAATCAGCACGCAGTCGAAGAATAATTACTCCGCCGTTATACCGTATCCCGGCTTGATAGAAAGTTCGACCAGGGGGCGCCTTGATTTGAGCCTTAACCCCATAATCAGGAAGAGAAAATTCGTACACATGCTGCCCGTTCGCAAACCCGCTATAGATAAACTGAGCGGACTGAGAATTTGGCAAATCAACGGTTTTATTTTTCGCAGATGGGGTCGCGCCAAAATCCAGAGCGTTTTCACCAATTAAATAAAAATGGCGATAGTCATGTTTAGAAAAAAGTCGTTTGACTTCGGCTGAGTCATACCGCTGAGCCTGCTTTGATGCGATCGCAGCCTTAGTTGCTAGAAGAACCTTCACCGAGAGAACAGGCGGACGAACGGAGCCACTCAAATTAAAAAGGACGACCCAAAGTAAAGGATTGAACAGACTCAAAAGGGCTCCTCGGTTGTACCATCAGCGCTCACACCACCATCCTTCTCGCCTTCTAGAAGCCAGATCACTGTCGGCTCTTTGTCATCAACCGGCTTGCTCACCTCAATCAGGTGGTTTCCGGTGTTCGACTTCTGCTCTACAATAACGGGTGCATCAGGCTGTGCCGTTTCAATTGAAGGCGGCTCCTGCTGACCGAAGTAGATTAGACATACCGCGGCGACAACAAGGGCTGCGCCACCAGCCGGCGAAAAGATGAATGTCCGAATTTTCTCAAACATCGACGGACGCGACTCAGTAGACGAAATTTGCGCCTCAATCCCGTCGAAAAAGCCATCAAACTCTGTTGCTTCAACAACGTGTTCCACGTGTTCGCGCAAGACATGGCCGAGAGATGCATAGAGATCTACTTCTTTCCTAAGAGTCTCGTTACTTTCGAGCAGCGCTTCAAACTCCAATCGCTCTTCAGCGGACATCTCATCATCGAGGTATCTATGTAGGCGTTCAAGTTCATGATCGATCATGATCGCCTCCTTCGCGTCTTATGGGCAAGATGAGTCCAACCGTCATCGTCAATGCTCTCTGAATACTCTTTCAAAAATGATTGGAGTTGCTTCCTCGCGTGATGAAGTCGACTCATCACGGTACCAATATTACAATCCGTAGCAATCGAGATCTCTTCGTAACTAAGACCTTCAATCTCGCGTAGAAGAATAACTGTCCGGTGATTGTCACTAAGCTTATCGAGCGCGCGTTTAATAGCATCTCCTAATTCTGATTGCTCCAACGAGATATCCGGTCGCATATCCCTGGTATTGCCGGACACCTCAGTACCGGTCTGTGCCTCATCGCGCCGACGATAACTCTCGTCAAACTCCAGCTTACGAACCTTCCCGTGCTTTCGACAATGGTCAATACAGACGTTCACCACGATCCGATAAAACCAGGTATAAAAGGCACTATCTCCTTTGAAGCGATCGAGATTTCGATAGACCCGAACAAACGCCTCTTGAGATGCATCAAGAGCATCCTCTCGATTCCGAAGCATTCCGTACGCAATACCGAATGCGCGTTTTTGATAACGTTCTACCAACATCTTGAATGCTCGTTTGTCTCCTGTTCTGCTGCGGTTGATCAGTTCAAGATCTTCCCGCTTTCTACGACTAGCATCCATCGACGTGATTCATTTCGTTTCATTCAAAGTTGATGTCATCTTAGGCAATTTTTTTGTTTTGTGAAACGATGACGGAACATTTAGCAATCTTTATGACTCTATGCTCTAGTCCTTTGGGAATAGAACACAACAATTTAATGTTGTTTTTCACACCGGCACACACACTGGTATAGCATTTCGAGGCAAGCGGTTGAGTCAAGAATCGGGCAGAAAGATCAGGGAACTAATCGAGACAACTCGACGTTCCTTCAGAACGCGCTGTCTCATGGCGACCATCCTGGATGCGGGTCTTCTGTGTATTTTGGCTTTAATCCTTACTCAGACCGCGATTCACTTTGAGTTGTTTGCCCTACCCTTAAATCAGCTTCTTATCCTCGCTTTCATAACGACCGTCGCGAGCTTGGTCTTTCAGCTTATTGGTATCATTCGGCGAAGCGCAACCGACGAAGCTGTGACAAAACTTTGGTCCAATGAAGAAGACGTACGAACGTCTGAGCTGATTCTATCGGCATTAGAATTATCTTCACAACGGTCCTCATCAAAGCTTACCGAAACCACCCAGACACTTATCGAACATCAACTTGACTATGTACTCGCTGAACTCTCGTCGCCCGAACACAGCCCCAACATGCCAATCATATGGACAAGACGGAGGGGCGTATTGCTAGGGACCGTGATGTGCTTATTGGCAGCGAGTCTAACAGCGACAAACTTCTGGACATCCGAAACGGGTCCTGCGCGGACTCAATTGTCTCGTTCCTGGGTCAAAGGGCTTAAACTCGTACTCGAACCACCCGCATATACCAAGCTACCTTCTCGGATTCTCGAGAATACTGATGGAAACATTGAAACCTTACTCGGGAGCAAGGTTTCGGGGGAAGCTTTCGCAGACATTCCTCCAGCCGGTCAATTAGTACTTGTTTTACCCGATGGCACCAAAAAAATACTGCAACCCTCAAAGGGCAAAATCAACTTTAGCTTCGATATAAATCAATCCGGAAAATGGGGATTTGAAGTAAAGAATGAAGCGGATGATGAGCCCGTAAAAGAGCAGATCGCGCGACAAGTATCCGCATTGGTTGATCAAGTGCCAAAAGTCTTGGTCACTCAACCCACCAAAGATCAGCAGGTAGGTGCGAGCGTGCTGTTACAATTTGTGTTTAGCGCCTCCGACGATTTTGGACTGACTCAATCCAATCTCGTGGTTGCGCTCGACGGAGATCTCGAACAAGCCGAACGCGTCAAAATTGCGGACCTGCGGAGCAAAAAAACACGTGGAGCCGAAGAGTTGGACCTCTCACTATTTGATGTCCAGGGTGGTGACAGGGTGGCAGTCTTTATCGAATGCGTAGACGGACGACAGCCTGACCCCCAGATTGGGCGGTCCAAAGCGATTTACCTCACCATCGAGTCCACCGATGATGCCCATGAAGAATTGACTCTAGAATTAAAGGCCCTCATTGAACCATTTCTAACGGATCTGGCGGATCGATTGGAATATCCAGCATCAGGGCGACAGATGGACACCCTTGCCGAATTGAACAAACGGGGTACTCAGACCCTCGCCAAAGCAGGCACATTGATTGACAAACTAGAAGTAGACCCACTGACTCCAAAGGAACTGCTAACGCTCGTAAAAAAGGCTTTTGTAGCACTAGCAGAGCGTTATTCCGCTGAAGAACAGCGCCTGAGAGCCTGGAGGGCAAACCCAGCACGTGCAGTTCGATTTCCACTCACGATCTTTGCCGATATCGTCGAGAAAACAGAAACAATGATCATCACTCTAGAAGCTGCAGTAGCTCGACTTTCACTCGAGGACATGAAGGCACTTACGGAGCAAATACGCGTTAGACGTGAGCGCATCAAGGACCTCCTGCGTAACTACAAGGACAATCCTAGCTCAGCCCTAAAGAGTCGGATCTTAAGAAACATCAAGCGCTTAAAGCAGAAGATGGATCAACTTCGGCAAAAACTTGCACAGCTCAGGCAAAAGCTACCTGAGGAGTTCCTGAACCTAGAGGGTCTTAAGGGTAGCGAATTATCGGAAACCATGTCCGACGGAGAACAGAAACTAGATGACCTTGAGAAAATGCTTGATGAAGGACGAATTGAAGACGCCATGAAAACACTCGACGAACTCTCCGACTCGCTCGATGCGTTTGATGATTTGCTCACCAAAGATATGGAGACCTTGCATCGAGAAGGAGACCCGAAGCGGCAACAAGCAGTCAGTGAACTCATGGACAAAACCAAAGACCTCATGAAACAACAACAGGCTCTTCTTGATGAAACAAGAAAGACCGCAAAGAAGGGCCAAGAGGCTTTTGATAGGGCCATCGAACAGCCAGATGGTCGTCCGCTTGATGACATCGCATCAACATTGGTGGAAGTCGAGCGTACAGTAAACGCTCAACGAGCGAAGGAGCAACCCTCGCGCCGGCAGAAACAACTCACTAAACTCGCAGAAGAAGCGGGTAAAGTTCTCGATGCACTTGAGGCAAAGGATCTACCACGGTCAATTGACAACATTGAAAAGGCCATGGAAGCTTCCCGACGGCTCACCTGGGATCGTCAAAGCCCGGACCATAAGACCGATAAACGAGTGAATCGACAGATCGAACAAGCTAGAAAAGACCTCAAGGAATTATTGTCAAAGGCACGGCAGGCGCAGCAACAGGCCCATGACCAAGCGCAGACAGACAATCTCTCAGAGCGACAAAAGTCACTTAAGAACAAGCTGGAGCAACTCGGGCAAGAATTAAGACAGAAGGGTAAAGAAATGCCTGGGTTAGACACCCAATCCCAAAAGGCCTTCGAGGAAAGCGCTCTGTCAATGGATAAGGCCCGACAAAGTCTCGACAACAAGCGCCCTGGACAAGCACCGCCTTCGCAAGTAGAAGCGATGAACGGCCTTAAGCAGGCAATGCAAGACCTTCGCAATGCAGCCAAACCCAAGCCCGCAAATCGCAGTCGTTCCTCTCGAGAGCATCAAGAAAAGGTTGAAATTCCATCGGGAGAAGACTTCGAGGCCCCTACCGAATTTAGGGAAGAGTTACTCAAAGCAATGAAACG
>JBMYRY010000110.1:0-7379 GCA_049602795.1 Bradymonadia bacterium | reverse complement strand
AGTCTTCAAACGACTGTTGAAGCACACTCTGAATCGAGGCACCGACCCACTCAGCTCGGTTGTACGTCGCCATCGCAACAGTGAAACGAGGTACTCTCGCAGTCCCGCCTGGACGTGGCTGTTCCTGGGACTGGTCCCGAACATCCCGCCGCGCTCGATTACGGTTCGAACGTCTTTTCTGCTTTCGCTTCGCCATAATAAACCGCGAAAAGCTCCTCTTAGTCGATGTGACGTAGGATCTTTGCTGTTACTGCGTCAGTGGTCAAGCCAAACTGTTCTGCCAATACGGATGCAGGTGCTGATGCACCAAAAGTATCAATCCCGATATTGAGTCCATCAAGACCAGTGAATTTGGCCCAGGGTAGAGTCACACCAGCCTCGATACTGACCCGAACCCCGTCACCGAGAACCGACTGCTGATAAACATTGTCTTGCTCCAAGAACACGTCTACACATGGCATCGAAACGACGCGCACCGCATGACCGCGATCCCTAAGCTTTTGTGCAGCTTCTACAGCAACGTGAACCTCCGAACCTGTAGCGATTAAGGTCAATCGACTATCAACATCACTAGAGAGCACATAGCCCCCGCGCAGGACATCCTCAGGAGTCGTCAAGGTGCGATCGAGGGCAGGGAGGTTCTGCCTAGTTAACCCAAAGGCAACGGGACGCGCATTTTGTTCGAGCGCATATCGCCAGCCCATTGCCACTTCAACGCCATCGGCAGGTCGAAAGTAAGCAAGGTTAGGAATCATTCGGAGCGCCCAATGATGCTCCACGGGCTGGTGAGTAGGCCCGTCTTCACCCAAGAAAATGCTGTCGTGCGTGAACACGAAGATGTTGGGTAGATTGCACAGAGCCGCCATGCGGATCGTTGCACGACAATAATCGCTGAATACCAAAAAAGTCGCGCCAAAGGGGCGAAATCCACCATGCAGCAACATGCCATTAGTGATGGCGCCCATCGCATGCTCGCGGATACCAAAATACAATTGCCGCCCTTCGAAGGAAAATGACTGCCCCTCGTAATCTGGATGACCAACGACACCCGCCGATTTAATCAACGCTCCATTGGACCCAGTGAGGTCCGCAGACCCACCGACTAATGTTGGCAAATATTTGGCTGCTTCAGAGATTGCGGTCGCAGACAGCTTTCTCGTGGCCCCCGCTTCGGGGACCGCATCCAGAAGTGCTTGCGTCAACTCCTGTGGGACCTCAGCGTGATTTAATGCATCAAACGCTTCGCGCAATTCGGGGTGTCGCGCCGACCATGCGGCAAATTGTTCGCGCCACTCCTCTGCTTGCTGATGCTTGCGTGCTTGAGATGCCGTTAACGCTTGTCTAACATGCGCAGGCACTTCAAATGGAGCATAGGACCAATTTAGCTGATTACGTGTTTGAGTGAGTTCATCTGCACCCAACGGAGCCCCATGTGAAGCTGCGGTATCAACCTTGTTAGGGCTGCCATAACCGATGTGAGTTTTGCAAATGATCAACGTAGGATAGACAGTCTCTTCTCGGGCCAAGGTGAGCGCATTAGCAATCGCGTCGGTGTCATGCCCATCAATCTTAAGGACGCGCCATCCCATCGATTCGAAACGCAATGCGATGTTTTCACTAAAGGCGAGATCGGTGGACCCATCTATGGTGATCCCGTTGTCATCATACAACCAGACCAAATTAGACAATCGCCAGTGCCCAGCTAACGACGCCGCTTCTGCGGAGATACCTTCCATCAGGTCACCATCGGAACAAATTGCAAAGATCTGTTTTGAGCCTGGGTTAAAGTCATCTCCCGTTTCAAAGCGCGCTTCACTCATTTTTGCCGCGAGAGCCATACCGACAGAATTAGCAATCCCTTGCCCGAGAGGTCCCGTGGTAACCTCAACCCCCTTAGTATGTCCCACTTCTGGGTGACCGGGCGTGAGTGAGCCCCATTGACGAAATGCTTTCAAATCATCAATTTCAAGACCGCACCCGTAAAGATGAAGGAGCGCATACTGCAACATAGATGCGTGACCGCACGAAAGGACAAAGCGATCTCGCCCCACCCATTCTGGGTCTTGGGGGTCAAATCGAAGAAACTCATCCCATAGGACAAAAGCAAGGTCGGCTTGTCCCATTGGTGCACCCGGATGTCCCGAGTTCGCTGTCTCAACAGCATCCGCGGCCAACATGCGAATTGTAGACGCAACATCTACTCTCAAACTTTGTTCCATCATTTCAGGATCCTCCCAATCAACGATCACGGGGAGGATGCCCAAAGCGAGTCCGAGTCACAAGCACTAATTGACTTAAGATTGAGACAGAAACAAGACAGGACGTATGCCGAGCCAACATCGACCACTGAGCCGTAATTTGATACGCTAAAGTAACGCCAAATCTAATACGGATTTTTGCATGTGTGGTCGCTATCAACTCAAGGCTAAGTCTGACGCACTTCAAGAGCATTTTGGCGGCTTTTTGATGATACAACATCAAGCACGATATAATATCGCACCTACCCAGCTCGCGCCCATTGTAAGGGAAGAAAATGGCAGAAGAGTCATTCGCTCACTTCGATTTGGTTTGATTCCTAGTTGGGTGCAGCGCCCACCCGAGCAGCCACTTGTAAATGCGAGAAGTGAATCTATCTTCGAAAAACCAAGTTTTCGTTCCAGTATGCAATATCAGCGCTGCCTCGTTCCGGCGACCGGTTTCTACGAGTGGCAGAAGGTTCAACGCACTAAGCAACCTTTTTTAATCAACCGGCCACACAATGACATTTTTGCTTTGGGCGGTATTTGGGCCAGATGGCAGGAACATGGCCGAAGTGTAGAAAGCTTTGCCATTATTACTCGTCCTGCCCCATCAACACTCGAATCTATCCACCACCGAGTCCCCGTATTGATCGAGAGCACACTCTATGACGCCTGGCTGTCGTCATCCACGTCAAAATTTAGTATCGAAGCCTATCTCTCACAGCCCGACGACGGGGCGTGGAAAACCCTCGCGATTTCACAACGAGTCAATCACGTTCGGCATGACGACCCTTTATGTGAATCGCCTCGAGCAGAGCAACAGCAATTACTCTAATCGGCCTGTTTGAATGGACCACATATGCGCATATCGACCGCCGTTTTCGACTAATGTGTCGTGAGTACCACACTCCACAATCTGTCCATCATCCAGAACAATAATCTGATGGGCATGCCGTACACTAGACAATCGGTGCGCGATCATAATGGTGGTTTTGGCGCCACTCAAGCGACGGAAGGTCCGCTGGATGGCTCGTTCTGTCTCATTATCAATTGACGATGTCGCCTCATCAAAAATCACAATTGGCGGATCCTTCAACAGACATCGAGCGATAGACAATCGCTGTGCCTGTCCACCACTCAATAAAATGCCGCGTTCACCAATTTGACTCTCAAATCCATGCGCTAATGATTCAATGAAACTCAAGCATTCAGCGTCTCGTGCTGCAGCTCGCACTTCCTCAAAGGAGGCGTCAGGTCGTCCATAGAGAATATTTTCTGCAATCGTACCAGGAAAGAGATACACCGATTGACTCACCAAGCCGATTTCACGTCTCACACTGCGCGTGTCCAAGGTTTCCAAGGGTTGTCCGTCGATGCAAATCGAGCCCGATTCGAGACTATAAAGACCAAGTAACAATCGAGTTAATGTAGTTTTTCCGCTCCCGGTACCTCCAACCAATCCAATGGTCTGTCCGGCTGAAATGGTCAGATTAAGTCCATCAAATAATCGTGCTCTATCCGGATAAGCGAAACGCACATCCACAAAGTCAACATCCCCCTTCACTGGAAGGCGAATCGGCTGACTTCCGGAGGTAACCTCGGGCTTTAAATCTAATAGATCGAGCGCCCGTTCCGCGGACGCCATTGCCCGCTGGTACAAATCAAATGTCGCCCCGAGACGAGTGAGCGGCCACAACAACCTCTGGGTCAAGAAAACCAACATGCTATAGGTGCCGACGGCAATGACCCCCTCGCCAACAAGCATACCGCCACGCAGAATTGTTCCAACGAAGCCAATTAAGATTGCCATGCGAATGAGAGGCGAAAAGGCGGAGCTGAGTCTGATTGCCGAGGCGTTCGAACGTCGATATATCTCGCTGAGCTGTGCAATTCGGTCAGCTTCGATCTGTTCCGCTGTAAAACTTTTGATCGTATCAATGCCAATCAACCGATTACCTAACGCAGCGTTCAATGCCGAAGCATCCTCACGAACGTCTGCATACCGAGGTGCGATCTTGCGCTGAAAGATGAAGGACCCCCACAAAATCAAGGGGATCGGTAGTACTGCTAGAGCGGCGACTTCTGTATTCACGGCAAAGAAAATCGCCCCTACTGTGATCACCGTACACCCAACCTGCAACACATCATTCGCCCCAGAGTCCAAAAATCGCTCCAGCTGATTAATGTCATCATTGAGAATGGACATGAGTCGCCCCGATCGCTGACGGGCAAACCAAGCTGCGTCCAGGGCTTGAACCTGACAATACACATCCTGCCGTAATTGATGCTGGATCTCTTGAGCCAGATTTCGCCATGCGACCTTGTATGCGAATTCAAAAACTGACTCCAATCCCCATACAACGATCGTCAGTCCGGCAATCACCAACAATTGGCTATGAAGCGTCACATACCCAAAATCATACAATATAGACGAGGGCGGATTAACCACGCTATCCACGGCTAATCCAATCAAAGCCGGGGGCGCAAGATCGAAAACTTTATTTAAAACGGAGTGAACGCTTGCGCGCCAAACAGCACCTCGATGAACGATACCGTATGCCCACAGGCGCCTAAATGGTCCTAACTTCATAGATCGCCCTGCGATTGTTCACAAACCGAGCCTATCGCGGTTTATGTCCTGCTGCATCACAAACCCTGCCAAAGCCAATAGGCACACAAAGATGGACGCCCAACTCAATTCTGCTGAGATGTGCCCGTGACACCTTAAAGAATCAGGGTCTATGCTCATCGCCGTTACAAAGCAAGATGGCGCCTTGGCACAATGGTAGATCGTGCGGTGAGATGCTGAGTAAAGCGACCTTGTGCGATGACATCATACTGACCCACCGTAATGAAGTGTTTCCGCGCTCGAGACACTGCCACGTTAAGCAGATTGACCCGTTGATTTTGAAACTGTAACGACCGAGTTGTCGTAATTACAGAAGAATAAAGGATGATATCTCGCTCGCCGCCCTGGAAGCGATGCACGGTACCGATAGGTAATCGTTCGTCGGTCTTGAGTGATAAACCGGGCTGATCAACAGTAGAAATCCCACGCCGATGTAACACGCCCCTAAGGGCATCCAGTTGACCAACATAAGGCGTCAAAACCGCAACCCGATTAGCGGTGATGCCATGCTCGAAGAGGTGAAAGAGCCACTCAACCACCTGAGCCACCTCGGCATCATTATACCAACTGCCTCGTGTCCGCATTTGCTGTCCGTCAACCGGTGTGAACAGCAACGGTCCCTGTAGTGTAGGGCAGAAGTCAGACAGACTTGAAGGTTGAGTATGCACGTTGAGGTTGTATCCACATAATTCATCGCAAAGTCCAATGACCCCCTCCGTTGAACGATAGTGGTCCGTCAGTCGCATCGGTTCTCTGAGCACACGATCAGCTAAGACTTGCGCCGAACTAGAAGCCCCTTCAAACACCCTAAAGATGGATTTGGTATCAACAGAAAGGTCAACTCTGGCGGCCTTTTGGACCCGCTTATCGTCTTCTGCGCTCAATGTGTACACGGGTTCGAGTTGATGCACGTCGCCAATCACCAATGCGTGACGAGCACGCATTAACGCCGACACTGCATACGCTGAGTGACACTGTCCGCCTTCATCAATGACAACATGGCTGATTAAGTCACTTTCGTTTCCAATCGTATTGGCCAACGACAACAACGTCGATCCAATGACGGGAAAAATTGTTTGGAGCATTTCGGTGTCCCGACGGCTCTGCTGAAAGAATCGTCGCAGAGAACGAAATTCAATCGCGGTTTCACGGAGCCGAGTGAGTAGATCCATAACCTCGACTCTATTCTGATACATC
The DNA here is from genome assembly GCA_049602795.1 of Bradymonadia bacterium. Classification (GTDB taxonomy): domain Bacteria; phylum Myxococcota_A; class Bradymonadia; order UBA7976; family UBA1532; genus JBMYRY01. The sequence goes on along the minus strand of JBMYRY010000110.1, from coordinate 1,313 downwards.
CAAGCGAGCCGTAAACGCTTCGCAGCGCCGAAAAGAGTAAATTGAGCATGATTCATCGCTGTAGCATCGACTGGTTCCACCTGTCGCGCGGCATGTTCTTCGGCACGTAATGACACGCGGCTGGAGACCTGAGCTTTTTTCCGATAGACGCGTACATTCTCAACGACGAGATACATGTCGCTCAGGTCATCGATGATAGACTCGAGCCCCTCTCGCCACGACTGGCAAATCGAACTTAAATCGGCGTCTTTGTCAGGCTTCGAAATCGGATCTTTAGACAGCGACAATCCACAGGATTCAAAAACGTCTAATCCATGTTGCCATGCACCCCTTTTCAGTTTTTTCCACGCTGAAACCGCCGACTCAAACGACGCCTGACTTACAGGATCGAGCAGACTCAAGATCGCTTTAAACCGTTGCATCAAAAGTGTCATTCTATCTAATACATCATCGAGTTTGAGCAGTCCTACTTCGAGTAACTTTGTTTCTTGCCCGTAGAGTTCGGGGGGCTGCAGATGCTCAATATCAAAACGCTCATGCGCGATGGCCAAACTTTCCGTGAGATAACGCCGGTACGCGTTATGTACCGATGATTCAGAATCCGCAGCCGCATAAACTTCAATGAATCGTTGCTTTTCTTGTTCCCAATCAAGGTCGTGTTCGGTTTGCTCTTCTAACCAATTCAACAACACATCAATCGTTGCTACGGTTGCCGTTTCTGTGACCTGCTGACTACCGGCACGTAATCCCCATGGCAATCCCTGCTGCAACGCATCCATGACTTGGTCCACCGCACGATTGTTGGTTGAGGTCACCAACAAACATGGCCCTCCTAGCTCATCACTTGATGCGACAGCATGCATCCGTTGAATCAAAACGTGAGCGGAAATATCAGAAATAAGACGAGTCTTTCCGGTGCCTGGAGGACCTTGAGCTGCAGTAAAAACAGAGCCCAAAAATTGCTCAGCTACCAGTCGTTGAGAAAGACTCAAAGGCAAAGGATCGCTTTGCCCGTTCAGCGCCGCAAGCGATGGCAGGGAAGTCTGGCCGCTAAGATAAGCGCGAAGAGGCCCGTCTTGAACCAATGATTTGCGCGATCGGCCCGAAATAATCATGGAAAGATCTCGCCGCAAATGATGAGTCGTAAATGTTTGCGCCCCGTCGTAAACAAGCCCTACATCATAAGCGAGCGTCGTTCGTCCTTCGCCAGCTAAACGCAGTCTAACCACGTCCAAAAGCTCGCGGGCGAGTGCCCCTGGCTCAAGCTCAGTAGGCATCTCAAACCCCTGTGCCCAATCGCCCTCTTTGATCAA
>JBMYRY010000109.1:0-7425 GCA_049602795.1 Bradymonadia bacterium | reverse complement strand
CAACTAAATACTTTGGGTCGAGGTTAGATCCACAAATAATAATACCGATGGGCCCTTCATCTTGGTCTAGTCCGCCCTCGGTCAGTGCAGCTAGACCAGCACAGGCGCCGAGCTCCGCTGGGCAACGCACATGTCTCCACAGCCACTCTTGAGCCGCAATTAAACTTTCATCGGCTACAAGCTCAACCCGATTGAGTCCCTGTTTACAAATATCAAATGTGATCTCGCCCGCAACTTTAGCGCCAAGGGAATCAGCGGAGATCGTGTTGATTTCATTCAATGGGATTGGACGATCCATCGCCAGCGCTGTGTGCATCGTCGCGGCACCTTCGGGTTCAACACCAACTACGTTGAGCTGTTCATCTGCGACCACCGCACCAGCCGCGAGCCCACCACCACCGATAGAGGCGACCACTGTTTTGAGCTCGGGTGCTTGTCGCTTAAACTCATGCACCACTGTGGCTTGCCCTGAAATCACCTCTATATCGTTGTATGCATGAATATAAGGTTTTCCAGTCGTATGTGCCTCTTGAAGGGCCGCGGCCTCTGCTTCAGCGTATCCACCGTTTACATAAACGACTTCAGCATTTGTCTGTTCGAGTCTGCGTTGTTTGAAGGTTGGTGTTGTGGATGGCACAAAAACCTTTACGGATACGCCAGTTAGCCATCCCGCCCATGCGAGACCCAAACCATGATTACCACCGCTCGCTGCGATCACGCCTGCCCTAGTCTGGGTGTCGAGCGCTATGAGTTTATTGAGGGCACCACGCAGTTTAAATGAACCTGAACGCTGGAATCCTTCCAGTTTCAATATCACTGGACGTGCACCAGGACCTTGCATGCGTATGATTGGTGTTATCCGAACCCATTTAAGGATCCGCTTGTAAGCTTGCTCGACATTCATTGCTTTCATATCAATCATAGTAATAGCATGAACCGATAGCGTGTCGTTGGCAAGACCTTGTCTCGCTCAAGCGGATTTCCTTTCTAAACAATGTGTTAACCATTCTCGTGTCTCGAGAAGGACGTCTAGCTCCTGGTCCATACCGCCTTTGTCAATGGCTCTCTCAAGCGCCGATAGACCGACATCATCTAGGTATTCAATGAGGGTGAGGACCTGATTTCGAACTAAATCGAAATCGGCCATTAGATCGAGCAATTCATCGCTCAAGCTTTGGTCGGGATAGAAACTCAAATATCGAACGGTCGGCATAATCAAACCACGCTCTGGTTGCTTAAGGGCTCGAGCGCAATAGTCTCTGACTGTGTCACTACCAGCCTTAAGGGTCAGAACCAGAGATTGAGTGACCGGTGTCTTAGTGTCATTCTCGATTAATTCAAGCAGAATGTCCGCTGCGGCATCAAAAGGAATGGCACGCAATTGAGCCAATAATAAGTGTCCATCAGGTCGTACTAGGCGTGCACGGTCGAAAGTGGGGACTCCATGTCCCTTGGCGACTAACTGACCAGCGATCCGACGGGCGATGGGCGCACCGATATTCTTGGCAGCCTGCTGAAGAAAGAAGTTAAATTCCGGGGCAATCGGCTGTTGAATACATCGGCTGTATGCTTCTGCGGCTCGAGGATCCTTATGGAGGGACAGACTGAGGACAGCAGTGGCTCGACTACACGCCGAACCTGTATTCGAAACCGCTAGCAGGCGTTCAAAGGCAATGCTGGGGCTGGATTCCAAGAGCGGATAGACCAAACTCAGCGCCAGCCTTGAAGCCGGGTCAAGGGGTAGATTGGCATCGTAGAGCAGAGATAAAACGCCATGAGCAATTCCATGATCAACAGAGCCGAGCTTTTCAACCCACGTATGGGTCAGCGTCTGTATGTGCGCTTGATGTTCGGACGCCAATTGTAGCGCCATATACGTGAGCACGGCTGGAACAGCATCATCTGAATCTTCAGCCATGATGAGCAGTTCTCCCACGCCAATGGTTGGCTCATCAAATACCGCAAGTGTTTGGATTGCGTCGTGACGAATTTTCATTGAACCATGTCGAGAGTATTCTCCCACAAGACTCCGAAGGCGGGAATCTGGCTTTAGGGCGACGAGCTTAAGAACGTCACTTAGATGCTCGTCTTCTGCTTGTAGTAGTAAGAATTCGAGGAAACTGCTGTCGATGCAGAGTGGCCAATCCCTAAGCCACGACAGCAGCGCGTGCTGACCATTGATACACAGACGAAGCCATAATGTTGCCCATTCTCTCGATTGTAGTGAGACCAGTAAGGCTGGTGCCGGCGTTTGTTGAGCACCACTTGCGAACAGGGGACAGGTTCGGATATCGGCTCGATTGACCAATAGGTGCGGTAGGAATCGCGAGAGTTGTTCGAGTGCTCGGGAGCCGGAGTTTTGAGTCTCGAAAAACATTTGGAGCGTATCGAGTCCAAGCTGACGGCACATTCGAACAAATGACGGCGCACATCGATGGGTGGGGCTCCACTGTGATAAACGATCTATGATAGGTGGTACTGCACTTGGACCGAAGTCCATGATCAGGGCTTCAATTTCAGCGATCAATCTCGGGGTGGATGGTTCGATGTGAAAGCGATGGTAAATCAACTGTGCGAGTAACTCAGGAATAATTTTGGGACCGAGTGATAAGAGTCTATTTCGACTCTGGTCTCGTCGCTTCGTGTCTCCAAGATCAGCGATGAGTCGGCTGATGTCGAGTTCATGGTCAGGATTGGTGTGGTTGCTCTCCCGGGAAAAATGGGCAATGCGTAGTTGCCTTTGGATGAGGAGCACCAACACGATGCCTCCAAATGCCAAGAGAAATAGAGCAACCCATTCGCTCACTGGGGGAATGCACTCTCAAGATAAGCTGTGAAGCTAGTGTTGCCGTCGCTGTTCCAGCCTTCAACCTCCAAATCTTCATCAAGGACATCTTGGAGTAAATCCACAGCTTCTGACGGATAGAGCCTTACGATACATTCACTCGCGTAGATCTGGGCAATTCGATTCGGTGAGGTGGTAAGTTCGATGAGTGTCTCCTTCACATCGGTTGCAGACTCACTCAGCATAGAATCACAAAATTCACGGACTTGGTCTCTAAACGCCGTGCCAGTGGGCCAATAGGTGCCCGTCGGAGGCATAGCGTTCAGTGCTTTTCCAAGGATCGTCTTGCCGCCACTGTAGAGCCAGAGTCTTTTGAGGGCTTCTGCGCGCATGAAGTTGTCCTTGGCGGGTTCTTCAACACGCAAAAGGGCAAGCAGCCCCATGGTTGCTTTCTCTTTCAAGATAGACGCGGTTTCCAGACCAAGCAGACGGACCGCGGGTGGAACCCGAACGTCTAAAGATGTGTCGAGTAGAAACCGGAGTAAGGTTTCGTTCCTGTTCTTGAACATTCGGTCACCAATTTCCTTGGTCACCTTGGGATAATCTTTTTTAGCTAGCGCGAGTAAAGCGCGAGCCTCAAGCTGGTTTGCTTCTGGCGCCTTAAGCCGCGCCAGAATGTCTGTGACGAGAAGGAAATGTTGTTTCTCGGGCATGGTGGAAAGAAATCCATCAAATTGCGGCAAGGCGTGCTTGGGTGACGCGACCGCCGCCGCAAATAGCACCTCGCTCAATTTCTTCGATCCTTTTGGCACATCCGCATCAGTCTTTAAGGTCTCCAGTGCCCAAGTTACGAGGTTGACGACGGCGAATTCGGAAAACAACTTTTGGTGAGGCTGTCCGTGATGCGCAAGTCCATCTAGGTGTTGTCGATACTCGAGTAGGTAGTAGGCCAAACTCGCAGCTTCGATGCGTTCAACTTCGCTGAATCGTTGTTTTTCAAGGCGGTCAGAAATCTTATACCAGCATTGTTTGACCCAGAACTTCTGCTCAGGATTGTCCATCGTTTTGAGGACGCCCATAATGGAGCTAAAGTGTCCACCTCGGATGAGGTAATCCAATGCATCGCTCCGTAGATTGCGCTCCCTGGAGACGTCGGCAAAGAATGCGCTCAAACGAGCGTCGCCGTTTTTTGCTTCGCTCCATTCCTGCAACTGTTCGCCTCCAAACTGGCATGCAAGCATGCACGAGATAAGCAGTGGAAAAAGCAGTCTACGTTCCATGTGTATATCCTCGGTTCCCTGGTCGGTTTGAAAAATCTATCACTGCCCCGGTGAGGCGTCAATCTTGGGGCTGGTGTTATTGCTTGTGGATGAGCTAGAGTACCAATTGTATTGGAGTGGACGTAATGGTTAGCGATGGGATGGACGAATTAAGTCAACTGAGAAACCGGCTCGAAGAAGTGAAGCGCATGATGGAACTGTTTTTCATGGGTAGCGAAAAACGTCTACCTGCAAGAGAGCGGGATGCGATTAGTCAGGCAATTCGTCGGTTCATTCCAGGGCAGGATGCGGTTGTTCGTTTCAAACACCAGAATTTGATGCAACGCTTACTTACAATGGAGCGGTACTGGCAACGCACACTCAAGGCAATCGAAGAGGGGCGATATGAGCGGGACCTGTTCAAGGCTGATTTTCGAGGGCATCAGAAGCCTGCCGTATCGGTAGCGCCACAACAAACCCGTTCCGACCAACATCAGCGCGACGAAGATGATGCGGCGGCTTCATTTCTAGCCGCACTTGGTGAAGCAGGGGCGATGCCCGCCGTTGAGATCCGCGGCGTACGCAAGAGTGAAGGCGGTATGCCGAAAATTGCACAGCGGGGACAGAGCAAGAACGACGTCGATTAAGGTTGGTTTGATTTAGAAGTCTGCGTTTCGAGGGGTTCTCGGGAAGGGGATAACATCTCGAATGTTTTCGATGCCGGTTGCATACATCACTGCGCGCTCAAACCCCAATCCGAAACCGGCATGCGGAACGGTGCCGTAGCGGCGAAGGTCTCGGTACCACCAATATTCCTCGTGAGGCATCCCCATCTCCGTGAGCCGACCATCGAGACGATCAAGACGCTCCTCGCGCTGACTGCCACCGATCATTTCACCGACACCAGGGACAAGAATATCTACTGCTGCGACCGTTTTCCCATCGTCGTTTTGGCGCATATAAAATGCTTTAATATCTTTGGGGTAATCTGTCACGGCCACGGGTCCTTTGACGTATTGTTCGCATAGGTACCGTTCGTGCTCGGACTGAAGGTCGGCGCCCCACTCAACAGGGTTTTCGAAAGAGTGCTTTGCGTTCTTTAGAACCTCAATGGCCTTGGTATACGTCATTCTCTGACAGGGGGCTTTCACAAAGCTTTCAATGCGGTCAATGCACTGCTTGTCGACTCTCTTTTGGAAGAAAGCTAAGTCGTCAGCCCGCTCTTCTAGCAGCGTTTGCAGGATGAACTTTAGAAATCGATCGGCGAGTTCTATGTTGTCGTCGAGGTCTGCAAAAGCAATCTCGGGTTCAACCATCCAGAACTCAGCTAGGTGCCGACGGGTATTCGAGTTTTCGGCTCGAAAAGTTGGACCAAAAGTATAGACCTTAGAGAGGGCCATGCAGTACGTTTCCACGTTAAGTTGACCGGTGACGGTGAGGAAACTCTCCCGTCCGAAAAAATCCTTTGAGTAGTCGATCTGACCACTTTCACTTCGGGGTAGGTTGGCTAAGTCAAGAGTTGAGACCTTGAACATTTCGCCAGCCCCCTCACCATCACTTGAGGTGATAAGAGGCGTGTGTATCCAATAAAACCCGTCGTTTGCGAAGAAGTCGTGAATGCCCTTGGCGAGACAGTGGCGGACACGCGTCATTGCACCAATTAAGTTTGTGCGCGGTCTCAGGTGCGCCATACTCCTAAGGTACTCCATGCTATGCCGTTTGGGTTGCATTGGGTAACTCTCGGGATCTTCTACCCATCCATGAACAGTACACTCGCTTGCGTGTAGTTCAACGCTTTGCCCTTTTCCAGCTGAGGGTTTAATTACGCCTGAAATAGAAACCGCGCAGCCTGCGGACAGCTTCAATACATCGGATTCATAATTGCTGACCTTGGCGTCTACGATGACCTGGATCGGATCGAAGCAACTACCATCATGAACATTAAGGAATGAAAAGCCAGCTTTTGAATCTCTTCGTGTTCTTACCCAACCGGCAATGACAACATCCGTCTCCGGACTGACATGACCCTTGAGAATATCTGAAATACGAACCTTACTCATTTTGTTGAACCTCTCAGCAATGGAGTTTTGGGAGTATGCTCACTAATGCCACCCTGCGCAACCGCGTTTTGTTCACTCTTCGAACTTTCCGAGCCTCAATAATGCACCGAGTGAGATTTCGGTGTGCTAAGAAGAAATAATAGATGACGTGGATGCTCGGATGACGCAAGACAAACAACTTTCGAATTGGGACGGGAAATGTCTGACGGTTGGGCTGATCATGATTGCCCTAACCGCATCCGTTTCGCACCTTTGGTATGTGAATCAAAAGAGCGATGTAATGCGTATGGTATACCAAGTTGGTCTCAATCGATCATCGCTCATATTGATCATGGTTTGGATGGGTTTAGCGGTTTTTCTTGGTCTGCTTTGGGGCGTGTATCAGCGCGCGCCATGGGCACTTTCAAAAGAAACATGGGTCGTTATAATATCCAGCTACAGCTGCTTCACATTGCTTTGGTTATACGGGCGAAGTGCCTCGTTTTATACCTGGTTTGGCTATCGTCCAGAACCAGGGGGGCTCAATGGGCTTTTGCCTTACTTTTTCTTTGTGGCTACCAGCGTGGTGGCCCGATGTGGGCTTCCTTTTTTGGTTGCATGTGGTCTGCTCAAGAGACCGATGCGAGAGTACGGGTATCAAACGCGCAATGCACTCAATGGTGCCTGGATTTACGCGGGGTTGACTTTTGTTATCGTCGTTTTGGTGATCTTTGTCGCTGCTGAGCAACCTGCCTTCATAAAAAAATACCCTTGGTGTAAGAGGGCGATCTCCGGCGGACAGATTTCGGGCTGGGTTTTCCTGGTCTATGCACTCTGTGCCTTGGTGTTTTTTTTCAGCGGAGAGTCGTTTTGGAGAGGTTATCTCTTATTTGGGACAAGCCGTGAACTCGGACCCGTAGCCCTGTTTTTGATGATGAATATCTATGTGTTCGCTCATTTTGGAAAGCCATTGGCGGAGACACTAGGAGCGATTGCGGCGGGACTTGTCCTCGGTCTTCTGGCCCTTAAACATCGTACCTTTATGTTAGGTGTCGTTTGTCATTGGACTGTTGCGATGGTGATGGATCTGTCCGCGCTCCTGAAGCGCGGGATCACGGTGACTTGGTAATCCTTTCTCACGGGGGGCTGGCTTGTCCGGCATTGAACGGACCGGGTTCAGAATTCTCACTTCCAGCCCCAAAACAGGTGAGGCTATTGTCTAATCGAACACCGCATACGTGATAGGCCCCCACCGAAAGGGCCTTAAACAGTACATTAGCGGGGGGAATGCCCTGACCCAAGTGTGGGCGGGTAACGGACCCTAGTCCCCAGCATTCGGGTT
>JBMYRY010000108.1:0-7460 GCA_049602795.1 Bradymonadia bacterium | reverse complement strand
CCCTGTTGGAAAATCCAATTATTGCTCAATTACAACCAAAGCCTTAGGTAAGTCCTGTAACAATAAGGATGAATGCCGCTCAAAGAAGTGCAATAAGGGCAAGTGCGTCTGCAAGAAGAATAGTGATTGCCCTTCAGGCAAGACCTGCAAAAAGAAAGTAACCGGCGCCAATAAATGCCAATAAGCAGCTGACTCTTAAACTCTCCTTCCATTGAAACGACCGCGCACCATGAAGACAGCGTAAAAAGCATGCGATCTGGTATGGAACCTCAGGGTCATTTTCATCTCAATTCATCACGTTCAGCACCGTAGTCTTCTTGGCCACCTACCAAGGACCATCGTATAGTTCCCCCAGTTGAGGGAGGTCAAAGATGGTCAACGTAAATATACGCAATACAGACTCCACATACATGATCGTCATTATCGTTATTTTCGCCATCTCGCTTTTTGGGTGTGAGACGCAAACAACGGGCACCGAAGCCGGAGAAGCTTGCGTGACAAGTGATTTAGTCAGCCAATGCCCGGCAAATACCACTCCGGAACTTGAGGCAAATGCCAGTGCAGTCTGTCAAGAGACCGGTACCCTTGACCTAACCCAGGGTGTTGACACTGAGAGCGATGACTCAGTCAGCTATTCACGAGCATGCATTGGCACGGGTCAATGCAAACTCATCTGCCGCTTTAACGATCCGTGTGAATTTGGCGTAGCTCGCGTGTCCCCCATGGAAGGGATCATCTGCAACGAAGCCTCAACGGCTTGCGGTAATGGGCAATGCGAGAGTGGCGAATCGGCCGAGAGTTGTCCGGTGGACTGTGCGGCGGAATGTACCCCCGAAACCCAGCGGTGTACGCAGGATGGCGGGATTCAAGCCTGTGACTTGCGGGGATTCTGGGGAGAGACGGTGTCATGTGGCGCGGGATCTCGATGCTCGAATGCGAATGGTGAACCGGCGTGCGCTCAATTCAACGAATGCCTAATGGACAATGGCGGTTGTGGGGCCCCAGAGCGGTTTACGTGTGAAGATACACCTGATGCCCCTCCGACCTGTAGCGATATTGACGAATGCATTACTGATAATGGTGGATGCGAACAGCGCTGTGTGAATACCGACGGCGGCTATGACTGTGAATGTGACTCTGGGTACATCCTAAGCCCCAACGGTTCTTCATGCGCTGATATTGATGAATGTGAAACCAATAATGGCAATTGTGCACAGCAGTGTACCAATACCATTGGCAGTTACACATGTAGTTGTGATGCTTTCTACCGCCTCGCCAGCGATGAGCAGAATTGTGACGATATCGATGAATGTGAAACCGACTATGGCGGTTGTGATGTTGAGCGTACGCAATGTCTAAACCAAATTGGTGGTCCACCCCTATGCGAACCGCGAGATTGCAGCATCAATAACGGGGGCTGCGGTGAGTACTACGTCTGTGTATCCGACAGTTCATTTGGTGAAGGAAATGAAACCGGACGATGCGTTGACCGAGCAGAATGTCGCGAGAACAATGGCGATTGCGGCAGTGCGCGAGATTTTGCCTGTATTGAACAAGTCGGTGCACCGCCCCGCTGCGAAGCTCGCTCGGGTACAGCGCAACAATTGATGTGCATGTTGGATGACGAAAACAAGCTCGCCTGGATGCGTGTCACCAATGAAGGGTGTCGTGACCTCCCCTATGTCCCCGACGATCAACATCCGTGGGGAGAAGACTTTAGCTGCGATGACGCCCTTGCTGTGGATTCATTGATGAAAGCAGCATGGTGTTATGAGAGCGCAGCAGTTGGCTGTTGCCATTGCTTGAGAGACATCGTTTTGGTCCTTAAGGAGCGAACTCTGGAGTGCACACGAAACAGTTTCCCCGAACCAATGACCGCGTTTGAAATACTCGATGACCCCTCGTTAGTTGGCACGTTCTTTCTGGTCTCCCCCACTACCTTTGCAGACCTCACCTGCGGGGCGCGGTCCATTCTGGATACACCGTGCAGTTTTATTCTGGACTATTCACTTCTCGATCAAACACTGAATTTCGACCAACTCACAAACATCGGGCAAAGCGCACACCCCTTGATTCACTTTGAGTCATCACCATCATATCCGTTTGGCATCATGCGACACGTACTGGTCACGGAACAGCTTAATGGAATCTCTGTAGAAATCGACGGGGCAAACCTTTTGAGCAGCACAAGTGTTATAAGAGCAGATGGACGAATCGGCTATCTTCATGTGGTCGGCAGCCAATTCCAGACGCCACGTGATCAGGATGGAGACGCCTATCCCGATGAGTTCGACAACTGTGAAATTGAATTTAACCCTGATCAAGTAGACACCGACGGCGACGGCTACGGCGATGCATGCGACCCGTGTGCTCAACTCCCTGGGGATGACACGCAACTCGCTGATCGAGACGGCGACGGCATCGGTGATCTATGTGATAATTGCCCGGACAGATTTAACGACGAACAAGCCGACCTGGACAATGATGGCGTTGGGGACTTATGCGATGATTGTCCAATTGATCGACAAGTCACTTCCGGGTGTTGCACGGGGTATATCGAATGCCTCGATAGCCAGCCACGCCAGTGCATCCCCAACGATGGCTGGTGCAATGGTGTACCCCAGTGTGACAATGGTGCAGATGAATCGAGTTGTAACTGACGAGACTCTAATCGTGTAGATACCGTTTGATCGGTTTGGCTGTCACATCGATTCAGTGGGTTGCCCTTCTCAGTTAGTGCGTCGACATCGGTCTAAACGCCCATAGTCATGCAGGTTCATCAAGCACATCTACGCTAAAGGTATACACCATGACACGGCACCTCAATTGTGCTTGGCTGTCATGGCGTCAGCGCCGCTAAAGCGTGTAGCCCAATGCCACTACGCTTCTTATCGGAAAGGTGGGAGATTTCATTCAGAGCACGGACGCCTCTGAGTCAGAAGTCCACCATTATTTGCGCGAATCCGAGTATTTTTGTACGGTCTTCTGGCGAAACAGACACTCGGCTGAACACAGCGCACAACAACGTGTCTGTAGGGGAGAGATCATGACTCAACACAACAACACGCTATACCTCGCCGTGATCATCAGTTTGCTCTTTGGGGGCTGTTCTGACGATCCCCTGCCTCAGATGAATGAAACAGTCACTGAGGATGCTTTCGTTGGTAATAGCAATCGCCAGGATATGGGTTCTTCGCCCGCAGACAGTTCAATTTCCACAACTCAGGATGCAACAGAAAACACCGTTGATGCGGACTTAACCGAAGTCAATTGGGCACAGAGCGTCGATGATCTGATTGCCGAAATGGGACTGATTACGTCAGAGGACGATGGGAATACCGGCGTCTCAATTGGACCACCTTCGGAACCGGTGGAGGAAGGCAACTTCATCTGTACAACTCAACCCATGAGCCAAACGGCCAAGTTCAACGAATATGTGGCCTCACAAGCAAATTCTAACTCTCTCTGGGTAGGTGCGCTGATTCAAGGGCAGGCCTTGAATTCCGGTATGTTCACCGAAGCACAAGCACCAAGACGACCGCTGACCATCTCTATTAGTTTAGACAATCTGAATGGACCCTCATCGGTAGAATTGGCTGAACCGAGCTTGTCAAACTATCGAGAAGGGATCCAATCGTTGCTCGCCGCTGGTGTAAGCGGTTCGCAACCAGCTCAAATCACCTACAGCACCGAAACCATCCACTCCCAATCACACCTAGATCTCTTTCTTGGCGCAGACGTCACATCAGGCAATGTAGATGTGGAAGCTTCATTCGACTTTAGTCGTAGTGAGGTCAGAAGTCGTGTACTCGTCAATTTCATTCAGGCCTATTACACTGTTGATCTTGATACCCCTGGACGAGCAAGCCAATTTTTCGCCCCGCTGACCAGTACTGAATCTATAGGTGCAGCATTCGGTGGAGAAGATGCACATGCACCGCTCTACGTGTCCTCGATTACATATGGCCGACGTGTGGTCTTTACCGCGGAATCAACCGCAACAGCCAGTGAACTCAAAGCGGCTCTTGACTTTGCCTACGATGGTGCTTTGACCAATGTTGACGTCGATAGTCGACTCAGTCACGAGGAGATTCTCGAAGAGAGTAACATCAAGGCATTCGTGTTGGGTGGCAATGCGGAGGATGCAGTAGCGGTCGTCAACGGATTAGAAGGCATTCAAGCCTTCATCGCCCAGGGCGGCACGTTTTCTCCCGAGTCGCCCGGTGCACCTATCGCCTACAAACTCAATCACCTCAGCGATAATTCAGCGGCGCGATTGTCACTCACCACAGATTACGACAAGGTCGTGTGTGAACGGGTACGCCAAAATGTCATGGTTACTCTGATGGGCATTACCCCATTCAATGGACAAAACAACGCCCGAACCTACGGCACCATCAAAACTGAATCTGTCGCCACTACTGGTGGTGTCACTGCCTCGCGCTTCTTATTTAACGTACGCAAAGAAGACCGTATCTCAATGGATGAAAACCAAGAATGGCAACCCACAAATAGTGGTGTCTCCGTAACCTTGCCTGCCGTGGCGAGTTTGGATGCCAACGCATCCAACAGTGGAATTCGAATCAATGTTGCACTTAAAGAACATGACGTCGCAGCCCAGGATGACGAAGCGAATGCCAACATTCTTTTGTCCGCCGCAGAAGGCTGGCGGCGAGGCTGTGGACAAGGTGAGGACTTTATCGTCAATGCCAGCGGGAACCGTCAAAATTACCGCGTGAGGATGTGTCTACGCCCCATGCCAGATTAAACTCGGCGCCATACATACCTAAGCCTGGCTACTTAGCATGCCTTCCGATGCCAACAAGGTAAATGGACTGTCCGACGGCACTTTGGTTCCAACGCGAAACAATGACTTTTAAAGACGTACGTTACGACGCTCGTGTTTCATGCCACGCATCATGATGCGACTACCATTGTATTTAGCCTAGGTCCGCAATACTTACGACTATGTAAGTATTGATTGATACACTGTCCATTCAATGCACAATCTTAGGTCGTTAGCTAGACAGCAGCTAAGGTTTCATTAAACTGTGAAGTGGATGATTAAGTAATCTAGGCTTCCGACGGGAGAACATCATACCGTGTTGGTTCAAAAGCAACAAAACCGTATGCCTTTACGTCGTAGACTTATCGTTTATATCGGGCTTGTGGCAAGCGTCCTCGTCATAGGCTTAGGCACCATTGTAGAATCAATCGACTTTGAACGATTGAAGCGTGAAAGTGAGCAGCGTGACCGAAATACGCTTTATTTCATTGAGTCGGAGTTGACCGATGCCATGGTGGCTAAGGACACTGAGTTGATCGACTCAATTGTGAGCCGAATCGTTGAAAGAGAGACCGATATTGTCGAGATTTCGGTTCTTGGGGAACAAAATCAACAACTCAGTCAATGGAGAAAAGAACGTCCTTCGAACTCGGAGAAGCGGGCATCACCAATTCATCATCGCATCCAGGCGGGCAATCACAATATCGGACAAATGATTCTGATTCGTGACCTTAGTCCGTTGTACGCAGCCACTCAACAAAGGGGTTGGCTTGTGCGCCTAACCCTCATAGGGGTTGTCATTTTAATCGTTGGTATCGTTACGGTGATTTTTCGTCAACTCGGTGAAGCGGTCCGCATATCATTCAGTCAAGAACACGTCGCTCATGTGGTCACGACATCTACCGGTGATGTCCAACATGCGAACGCAATGGGGTATGATCTCTTGCGTGACATCTGTAGCTCCGAAGAATTCGTGTTAACTCAACATCTTCCGCATGTCTTCGGTGATGAACAAACTCTATTCTCTGATATTTCCGTCGGCGAGCATACCTATAGAGTAACGGCGATTCGCCTCAATGATTTCGATGCTGTTTTTCTCTATTTTGCTGATGTGACCGAAAATACTGTCTTACGATCCATGCCGAAGCACAACCCCAACCCCGTACTCAAATTGTCTGTTGAAGGAGAGATCACGTATGCAAATCCCGCCAGTGTGGAATTGCTTAATTTATGGAAAACCCCCATCGGTTCGATTGTTCCTCGCCCAGTAAAGCAAGCGATTCCGAAAGACACCATTCCAGTTAAAGTGCCGGTCAATGCGGGTCCCCGCGTTTATGAACTCAACCTCGTCTATGTCCCCGTCCTAGAGCATATTAGTGTCTACGCCAACGACATGACGCACATCGTGGAATTGGAGGCAGCCAAAGAGAAGCTCTTACAGAGAGAAAAGCTCGCCAGTCTTGGTGGGCTCGTGGCAGGTGTCGCCCACGAACTAAATACCCCTCTCGGGGTGGCCCTCACCGCAGCCAAACTTCTCGAAGATGAATTAACGGTGCTTCGAAACCAATTTACCTCAGGTAAATTGAGTAGAAGCCTCTTTGAAGAGGGACTCAATCATCTTGAAGAAATTGTGGAGTTGGTGCTCACGAATTCAAATCGAGCAGCAAAATTGATCGAAAGCTTTAAGGGCGTCGCGGTAGACCGAGCCAACCTTGAAATTAGAACCCTCGAACTCGTATCGTATATTGAACAAGTCGTCCGAAGCCTAGGTCCCTATTTGAAGGGGGCAAAACTTGATGTGCAGATCGCTGGTAGTGAATGCGAACTGACAACCGCCGCTGGTGCCTTTGCACAAGTCATCACTAATTTACTACAAAACGTGGCAATTCACGCCTACCAAAACCAAGGGGGCATCGCCCACATCAGAGTGCGGAAAGCAGGTAGCGAATGGATCGTGGTGGAAGTTGAAGACTTCGGTAGAGGTATCGCCGACGACGCACTAAAGCGAGTCTTCGAGCCCCTCTATACGACTCGCCTCGGTGAAGGTGGAAGTGGTCTAGGGCTTCATCTCTGTTACGAAATGGTAGAGAAGAAACTATTCGGCTCTATCGAACTGGACAGTCAAGTGGGGCAGGGCACGAAATTTACAATTCGACTACCGATAACGCCTCCGTCCTCAATTCTGACTACGTCTGATTTAACAAAACTAAACATTGATTCGGATATGCCCACATCTTCTTGATGCCGGAATGACGACACACGAACAATCGCACCTCTCCAATTGCTACTCTAGGCTAGAGAGCAAACCGAAGTCTGTCCCGATGAAATGAAGGTCAATCGAAATGTTGTCGCAGATGATGAATGTGGACAGTGTATTAGTGCGATTCAAGCATGGTTGGAAAACTCATGGTCATCTGAGTACCAACCCCCACTTTACTATCGATTTCAAGGGTGCCTTTATGTTGCGCACAGGTTTCGCGTACGGTTGATAATCCAACCCCGGTTCCTAACTCACCTTTAGTCGTAAAGAATGGTTGAGTGCACTGCTGCAGCACTTCGGGCGACATACCTGGACCGTCGTCGCGTACACTGATCTCGACACAGTTAGGTTTAACTCGAGCGTCAAGATATACCGTCCCTGACTCAGTAATTGCATCAATCGCATTGATAACGA
>JBMYRY010000107.1:0-7464 GCA_049602795.1 Bradymonadia bacterium | reverse complement strand
GTCGGTTGCGCTGAGGAGCGTCCACCGATTGATCGAGTTCAGCCATTTGCACTCGCAAAATCTGACTTTGTTGGCGATGACTTTGTGGACACGAGCGACGATCCCGAGTTTTGGACTCAGGCGACACTGATTGATGTGGGATATGGCGCGTCACAGGATGGTCTATTTACATCCACATATGCCCAACCAATGAGTCGAATCAAATGGCAAATCACTGAAGACCTTCTCATTGGAAGAATCTCGTACGAGCGTATTGAGAACAGTGACGGTAAAGGACTCGCGGGGCCTGTTCAAGACGGGGTGATCGCTGCTGCGTTCCGGATCCTGAGTCACTTTGATATCGAGCGAGCATACAACCCAACAACGGGCGAGCGACTCAATATTGTGAATGAAAATGCCATGGACCGTCCTTGGTTTGAACGGACCCACATGCGGGTTGATTGGTCTCGAAATCTCAATGTTGATAGCTACGATTTTGACACCCTGTCACTTCTGGGTATTTACGGCGGCATTCGGTATGAGCCTCTTGCGTATGATGTCACTGACCCCTCCCATCCACACGCGCCTGTGTTCGAGATGGACTCGGGCTACTTCGATGTCACGACTAAGGCGTTTGCAGCACCCCAGGCCATTGACCTGAGTAGTCTTGGATGGGGGATCGACAGCTTCCCTGCCTGTTTTCTGCCGGCTGATTTTTCGGGTGGTACAGCACCCGTTGGCAACTGTAATCCGGTCGAGTTGACCGTTCGACATTCCTTCCGACGGGTTGTTGATTTTGATTATGAGCCCATGGACTGGGACGGATATCGATTTCAGGCGTATGGCGCATTCTCGGTCGAGCGGCAGGGATACACGCGAAATTATCGAATGACCGACGATCGCTGGCATCGCTTCATCACTCGGTACAATCTTTGGGTCCGAAGCCACTATTATTCCAACCCGATTGCCATGGAAGGATCGGTGCTGTGCTACACGCCCGAAACGACGCCAACGGGTCTTTCTCCACATCGTGATGAAAACGAGGATGGCACAGCCGATGAATGTGAGGCGGTGGGCAATGGTTCTCAATGTGATGTATTCAGCCAAAAGTGTACTTTACCCTACGCTCAGCGCGCAGTTCGACCTATCGTTTGGTATTTCACTCAAGGAAGCGACCATAATTACTTTGAGGCGACTCGAGTCGCGACAAATGAGTGGGATGTGGCCTTAAGGACCGCTGTCAGAAGTGCTCAACTTGCCGAATGTCAGAAGATTGGCGGCGAAAATTGTTTGGCCCGATTCCCGATGTATGACGGACAACAGGAAATGAATGATGACGCCATCGCCCTGGCGTGGGAAAAGTCCAACTGCTTAAAGAATGAGTCGCGAACCGACCGCGAGCAGGTCTGTAATGATCGAATTGAGGCGCTGGGTAGTGCGCGTGGCGTGGACGCAGCAGTTATCTCCATTGCGCAAATGCCACCTGCAGTGGTGCTGTGCCACAGCCCAGTGGAAGCGAACGATCCGGACCTATGTGAAGGTGAGCGTTTACCCACGGGGATTACCGCTGCGGACTGTGAGCAACGTCTCCGTGAATCCGTTGGCGATGGTCAAGATGATCTCTATCTCACTTGTATGAATGCCCATCGGGTTCGCCCGGGAGACCTAAGATATCATCAAATTAACGTCATCGAAGAGCCGCAAACACCCTCTCCCTGGGGTATTTATACAGACTCTGAAGATCCTCTGACGGGTGAGACGATCGCCGCGAGCATAAACGTATGGTCGTGGGTGAATGACTTCTGGGCTCAAAGTGTTGTGGATCAAATGCGGCTCATCAAGGGGGAATTGTCCATCGAAGACGTCACCGAAGGTGAATACGTCAAGAACTGGGCGCAAGCCGCAGAAAACGCACATAGAGGTCACTTTCACGGACAGCTCGAAAAGTCTGACGTAGAGACGAAAGTAAAGGACTTCACGGACCACGAAGGGGACATTCCCGCGCCGGAATCGATGCCCGAAGAGGCGCGTGCTTATGCCCGAGAGTTGATCAATGAGTTTCGTCATGTTCGAGCAACGATGCAGGCGCCGTCAGAGGTTGAAGCACTTGCGATTGCGCGAGCTAATCAGGCGGCAGGTTCCGAGTTCGAGGCAGAGTTGATGACGCCAATGATGCAAGAATTTTACGGTTTGTCTGGTCTTCCATTGACGGAGCCGGTGTTGGAAAAGACCAGTGCCATTCGGGGGGGGAACCCGATGATGATGCGGCGCCTAGAGCATTTGAAGGAAGTTGCGCTTGCTGACAGAGGTGCATGTATACGACATGAGGCCCCAGCGCCCCTCGCGATTGCGTCCTTGGCAAGCGTGATGGAAGCTAAGTTTGGTGCTTTCAATGCTGAGGACGAGCCGTCAGTGCAGCTTGAGCGCGCCGAAAAAATGCGAAAGTACATCGCCCGACGTGCCCACACTGCGGTGATCATGCACGAGATGGGGCATAGCGTCGGACTGAGGCACAATTTTGTGAGTTCAGCGGACCCCTTGAACTATCGACCTCAGTATTGGCAATTGCGTACAAAGAACGGGGCCATTAGCAACTTCTGCAATGAGTTGTCCGCCACGGGTGAGGACTGCGTTGGTCCTCGGTATCACGACCCAATGACTCGGGAGGAGCAAGAAAACCTTCAGCAGATGTTTATGCACAGTTCAGTGATGGACTATGCTGGCGAAATTACCCAAGACTTCATGGGCTTGGGGGCCTATGACTTTGCCGCTGCACGTATGTTCTACGGAGATACCGTGTCAGTTTTCAAAGATGAAGACCTTAACGCCGCCAGTCAGAATCGTTTTGGCTTGTTTAACAAGATGGATAACTTTGGCGGCATTCTTGGGTTCACCTGGTCCACTGGAGATAACTTCGCTAATCACTACTCCAAGTTGCAGGATACCTATAATCTGATTCAGGACTGTCAAGCGGTCGACATTGATACGTATAAGCCGAGCTACTGGGATGAAGACTCAAATGGCAAATGGCACCCCGTTCTCGATGGACAAATCGTTGCTGTCGATGGCGTCTATACAAGATGTAAAACGCGGACTGTCGATTATCGACCTTGGACCGACCTTGCTCAACCCACCTTGAATCAATCCGGCAACTTTTATCGAGGTGGTCCTGCGGTCACGACCGAGGGGCAGATTCGAGTGCCTTACGGGTTCGGGACGGATTCCTGGGCAGATACCGGTAACTTGAGCGTGTTCCGGCACGACAATGGCGCCGACGCCTATGAGTTGTTCGAGTTTCTCATCGCAAAGCAGGAAGTCGATCACATCTTTACGAATTACCGTCGGGAGCGCACAGGGTTCAGTGTGCGTTCGGCTGCGAATCGAGCCCTGGGACGATACAATACGAAGCTGAGAGATGCCGCGAAGGGCTTAGGTTTGTACCGCAATCTCTATTCCACAGCGTTGACAAAGAGTGGGTATAACGCGGAGCAAGAGTGGCCGATTATTGCGAACCAATATTTCAAGAATAACATTATTGCTGCAGGCATGGCGTTCGATCATTTCGCTCGAATGCTCACACGCCCCGAACATGGTCCGCACTATTTGGATCGCCGTGAAAACATTTTGAGAAGTAAACGCGATACGGTCTTTTTGGTTGGCGATCCGCCAACACGGTTGAATGTACCGAACGGCCCGAGCGGATTGTACAATGACGTGAGTTTCGGGGGACGTCCGGTTGAGAATCAACTCGCAAATGATAAGGGAGAGTTCGATAATCAATACACCATCAATGCTGGGTCGTATTACGAGAAGCTTTACACAACCTTCTTGATGACCGAATCAGCAGACAATTTTATCTCAGCATCACGAACGGACTTCGTGGATGCGCGTGGGCGAGCGGTGAGTATGGCTGACCTCTTCCCAGATGGGTTTAGACGGCTTATGGCTCACGGGCTCACGAATGATGAGTTTTTCAAGGGCGCACGCGTGGTGGCTGATGGAAATCGCCCGGTGGTGGATGAAAACCTCTTTCCAGCACAAGCAATCGGTTGGACATCGTGGTGGGGCAAGACGCCCAGAGTCTGCTTTCCGAACAACGGCACTACCCTGTGTTCCAGCGTGGGCAACGAGGCTGGAGATGGCTTTGATCCACAAGAGTTCAATACGTTGTTGCCACTTGACTCTCAGGTCGGTTGGGAGCAGCAAAAGTTCATGATTGCGTGGACCTTACTTTATTTGCCTTCGAATCAAAAACAGCAGTGGATTGATCAAATGCGAGTGTGGGAATTGGGCGTCGATGCTGATCCTGGATTTGAAAATCGTATCGAGCTTCATTTACCGTCAGGAAAAGTCTACGTTGCCCGCACCTACGGTAAAGAAGACATCTTTGGGCGTACTGTTCAGCGCGGGATTGCCGCTCGGGTTTTGGAATACGCGAACCAACTTTTAGTCGAGAGTCACGAGGTTAGTGACGGACCAGACTTGGATGGAGATGGTGCACCAGATTGGTACATCCCAGCCTATGGTGAAAGCGGCTTACCTTTAGTGAAGTATTCACCGACAATCCAACCGACGGACCTGTGTAATGATGAAACAAACGAAGGGTGTGATTGTACAGCTAATCTAGGATGTATTGCCTTGAGAGACTATGCAGAGGTCCCTTTCTTTATTCGACAAACCCTCGATGCATATCGTTTGCAGGCACCGTCGATGCGTGGCGTTTACTAGGCGTGTCTTAGGGTCGTTATGCCAAAGAATAGAGATCAACGATTAGGGATCACATGACAGTACCGGTGCTGACTCACATTGCGCTTCAAGTTAACTCGCTCGATGAATCGATTGAATTCTATCGATCGTTCTGTGGGTTGGACATTGTTCATGAACGTCCATCCGGACAGAGTCGTGTTGTTTGGCTAGGGCATCCCGCGACCTCCGATGAATTTATCTTTGTCCTGATGGAAGGGGGGTACGCTAGGCCCCCTCAGCACGAGCGGGATTATTCGCACTTGGGGTTTGCACTTCCGAGCAAAGCTGCCGTAGATGAGATCGCTGAGAGAGCTCAACGTGCGGGATGTTTGGTTTGGGCACCAAGACAGGATGTCTACCCCATTGGATATTATTGTGGATTGAAAGATCCTGACGGCTATTTTGTAGAGTTTAGTTATGGGCAGCCTTTGGGACCTGGGGCGCCTAAGACGAGTTGAGCATCGTTCAAATGCGTCATTCTGCTCGAGCCGGACTGTGGTCTGCAACCTGATTTCTGGTTGACGTGGCAAGCAAGCTTGGATAGTCAACACACCAAGATTTTGAGTATGGAGAGCAACGATGCAACGAAAGACCATTTTGGTAACGAGTCTGGTTCTTTTGCTTGGCTGCGGCGGGTCAAGTCAGCCGGTGAAGCCAGGTTCAGCGGATAAGGCGCAGGAGGTAAAGCAGCCTGCGTCCGGTGATGGCACTTCAAAAGCCGCGCTTGATTTGTCGCTGCAAGTTCAGACTTGGACATTGGACAATGGGCTGACGGTTATTTTTGACCGAGATTCGAGGCTCCCTGTGGTGGCCGTTGAAGTGCGATATTTGGTTGGTTCTTCACATGAGCGTCCCGGGCGCAGTGGCTTTGCGCATTTGTTCGAGCACCTCATGTTTCAGGGGTCTCAAAACTTTGATGATGAATATTTCAAACCATACGAGCCAATTGGAGGTCGAGTAAACGGTACAACCAACGTAGACCGGACGAACTACTACCAGCGCGTACCCAAGGAATACTTGGAACGCGTACTTTGGATGGAGAGCGACAGAATGCAGAATTTACTGCCAGTATTGTCGCAAGCTAAGCTCGATAACCAGCGAAGCGTGGTGAAGAATGAGCGCCGTCAAAGTTATGAAGACCGACCGTATGGGATGGTTTGGTTGCGCATGTTTGAAGCACTTTACCCAAAGGGGCACCCGTATGATCATACTCCGATCGGGTCTCATGAAGACTTGTCGGCTGCAACGCTTGACGATGTAAAAGCGTTTTTTAAAGAGTATTACGTGCCACGAAATGCAGTACTCACCCTATCTGGGGACTTTGAAATTGATGAAGCAAAGACGTTGATCAAACGTTATTTCGGTTCAATCGAGTCAGGGCAGCGTGCTGCAAGACCCTTGGTTAAGACTTCACCGAAGCTCGATAAAACGATTCATATCGTAGAACCTGATGAAGTCAAAATGCCTCGAATCCATATGGTCTGGCATACGCCACGTCTATACGAAAAAGGAGATGCGGAACTTGATGTCTTGTCTTCGATTTTGACGCAGGGCAAGAATGCTCGGTTGTATCGTCCGTTGGTCATGGAGCAAAAGGTGGCGAAAGACGTTTCGGCATTTCAGGTGTCTATGGCACTTGGCAGCTTTTTTGTGGTCCAAGCTACTGTCGCACCGGGACGTTCTTTGAGTGAGTTAGAAACCTCGCTCACTGAGAGTCTCGCCGCCGCCTTTGCGACGCCGCCCACTGATGATGAAATGTCTAGAGCATTAAACGGGTGGAAGAAGTCGTTTTACGGTCGATTAGAGAGCGTCATCTCTCGGGCGTCGTTGTTGAGCAATTATTACCATCTTGCTGATGACGCGAATTATTTAACGAAAGACCTCGGTCGCTACGCCACCTTAAGTGCTTCCGATATACATGGCGTAGCGAAGAAGTATTTAACAGGCAACCACCTTCGCATTGATGTTGTGCCTGTGGCTCCCAAGGCGTCAAAGGAGAATGCAAAATGAATCGTTCTACCCTTTTAATTGCGTGCACATTATGTCTGTCGTTGAGCGCGGCTGTTGCTCAAGTAGATCGCTCAAAGTTGCCTGATGGTAAGGCGTCTGTTGTCTGGACTCCGCCCAAGGTTAATGTTTTCTCATTGGCAAACGGCGTATCAGTCTGGCACGTCGAGCAGCGCCATACCCCCTTGGTGACGAGCATGCTCGTGATGCCTCGTGGGGCTGCTCTCGAACCGGCTGAATCGGCGGGTGGTATTGCATTGATGGTTGACTTGATGGATGAGGGCGCCGGGGACCGAGATGCGTTAGAAATTTCGGCTGAAATGCAAAGGCTTGCCATGGATTTCGGTGCAACCGTCAACAGCGATGCGACTACACTTTCGATGAATATTCTGGCGGAGAAGCTTGATGAATCTTTTGCAGTCTTTGCTGATATTTTGATGAAGCCCAAGTTTCAGGCGAGTGATTTCGAACGACGCAAAGCTCAACGAATCGCCTCATCGATTGCGAGCGAAGCGGACTTGGGCCGTTCTGCGTTTAGAGTAACAGCGCGACGACTATTTCTCGACGGCTACAGTGGTATGCCCATCAATGGAACGAAGACTACGCTTGAGAGCGTGACACTCGATAGGGTGCGCGCAGCATATCCACAAGTGATTACGCCAGTGGGAAGTACGCTTGTCGTGGTTGGTGCGGTGTCCAGCGAGCAACTCAAAAAGACCCTCGAGCAGTCGG
>JBMYRY010000106.1:0-7482 GCA_049602795.1 Bradymonadia bacterium | reverse complement strand
GCGGCACCTATACCATTGGTGGACTAAATGACCTGAGTTCGGACACTCGTGGTGCATTCATTCATTGGTACGGTAGTAGCAATCGACGACTCGCCCTCAATTTCAGAACCGGCTTGGGGTATGACTCGGCGATCGGTGATAATTGGCTGGGGGGCGTCGCGAACGGCATGACGGTCCATGTGCAGTCAGGCTCAGCGACCGACACCACTGGCGTCAGCAACTCGAACCGCTGGTATCTGGTGGATCCAGTCCCCAATAACAATGTTGAAAATGACCTTTTTGACCGACATTCGGTCATCACGGACAGCTTTTATGACCCTCATGCAGGCATCACGATTGAGGTGCTCAGTGTAAGCGACGCGCAGATTGAGTTCTCCGTTGACTTTGACGACGAGCCTTTAGGTTATGTGCCAACTCGTCGGTAAATCGCTCAGAACTCCTCGGACTCGGTGCGTACTCGACATGATGAATAGCCGTATCATATCGCTATTTGAAATGTTCAGAGATGGAAGCTTCAGTCACGTAAGACTTGCCACAACACCTCCTCAGCCGCCATTCTCCTCAATGTGCAAATTCTGGTGCCGGCGGCTGAGGGTTCTTCTTGAGGTGGGCTGGGTCTAAGCGATGCTCATGATGGGGGTCGTTTTGAGAAAGATTTCTCCACGGTTAAGCCAGTAATGACAGTGTCAGGATGCAGCTTTGAACCAGGATGCTTTGTCTTGGAGCAATTCCATCACTTGGGGTGTTGGTTAAGCCCTTGTGGTTGTTCTTGGTTCAGTTCAAGGCGATTATGTCGCCTCGCGTTGGTGCTTGGGGTATAGTGAACGCATCCTAAATCGAGGGGGCTTATATGCATCTAGGGTCGCGCGTTCTTGTTTGTTTGGCTTGTTTCTTTGGTTGTGGTTTGAATTCTTCGCCGGATGAGGGAACTCGTTCGTCACCAGATGAAATCGTGGGGTCCGGCAAGCGGAGTGTAGAGATTGCTGAAAACAAGACCAAGACGGCGAAGAGTAATCATTTGGCGCAAGTGAGCAAGCCTGTGCCGAAGATAATTCCAGGTAAACCAGTCTTAATCGGAGACGGCCTTGAGCCTAAGCTGGTGCTTCGTGGACTACGGAAAAAGCGTCGACCATTTCAACGTTGCTATTCGAAATATTTGTTGGTCAATCCTTCTGCTGAGGGGAAAGTTAACTTGAGTTTTCAGATTGCTGCCAGTGGCACGGTGTCTGAGGTCCAAATTAACGATGAGTCTTCGGATAGTCTTGGTGAACCATTTCGCCAATGTCTTGTGCAAGTGATACAAGGCATCCAATTCGCGACGCCTAAGAAAGGGGAAACGGTCCTCGTTAAGTGGTCGCCCCGATTCAGACCACCGTCGAATGAGTGATGGATAGCCTGAATCGCCCAATGGCACGTGTCATATCGTTCGAACGAGTCCGAAGCGTGATGCTAAGTGTGCTGTTGACCGTTTTCGGTTAGGTCGGTTGTGGTGAATTCACTGCGGAGGTGCTCTTACCCTATTTGGTGCAGAGGTTAGCCGTTTTTGATGAGGGTCGCGCCAGTCTCAGTGTGGATCAGTAGTCCGTCTTTCAGGCGATTAAACGTAAGAATAGCCTCCGTGGTCCCGTCGGGAAAACTCACAACGGAATGTTCGACCAGAATGTCTTCATTCTCATAGAGGCATCGATGGTTGCCTACGGTGACGAGGTCACTGGACATAAAGGCACGCATCATTTCACTCATCTCCGCCTTGTTCATGGTGGTGCCCGACTGATGTCTCACAAAGGTGTAATCGTCGTGTAGGCAGTCGATGATTGAGTCCGCATCCTTTGCGCTCATAGCGCCGCTCCATTTTTCAAATACGTTCATCGGTTTTCTCCGTGGTTGTTGGTGCCGTCAGTATACAGATCTTTACGCCGCTTACTAGAGCAAGCAGATGTCTTTATTCTGGGCGTTTAGCCGAGCGATAAGACCCTGCCAGCAACTCGGCGGATCGCTCTCCCAAGAATGGCGTTCTGTCCGCCTGACAGCTTCATTGGGACATACCAATGCTCAGTCAACTCTTTGAGACGGTTGGCAACAAAATGGCAATGCAGTTGAGTGTTGAAAGGACGAGTTCGCGCCGTGGTCGTTGTTCGGTACGCGACAGTTAACTCAAAGTGATTCCGAATGGACGCACTGGGCGTAAGATCAATAATCTCGGTATGAGGAAAAAGTGTGTTCAGGCGTTTAAACATCATCTGCACCTTTGCACGCCCCTCAACAATTACCACTGGATCTCGAAATACCAGTGACTCATCCATGCATTCCGGGTGTTCAAGGTTTCGTCCTTCATAAAGGTGTCTGAGTATCGGTAGGAGTGTTTCGGGTCTGTTCATGTTTGCCTCTCGCTATGGGATGTTGAGAGTGCTTGCACGGTTACTTGGGTCCTGCCTGGACAGGTGAGCAAGCCATTGGCAAGCTCCGTTTGTTGAGGGCGCATACGAAAAGTCGGTCCGTTGCCTAATTTCGATGGTAGGTGGTCACCCTTGGATCAGGGCTGTCCGCATTTAAGTATTCGAATGCGTCAGTTCGGTCCAGTAAATGCCCGACAAAGAATGCGCCGACGTAAGCTTGGGTAATCCCGATGGCTTGATTGACTGGCAAGTATTGGAACGGTTCGCCTGTCCTTTCTGGGGAGTGTCGGAATCCGTCCCCGCAGCCCGGTTGGAACGCTTCCGTCAAACCGCAAAGATCTGAGACAGACCAGTGTCCAGCGTCTGCAATGTCGACCCGCCAAATTGGGCTCACCGCATCTTCATAATTGGTCCGGATGAACGTATTGCCGATCTCTAGAATACTATTATCTTCTTCAGCGAGGACGAGCATCATCGGTTGAGCTAGGTCTTCTATCGACAACCCTGGGAATAGCGGATTTTCAAATGGGGCGGCGAGCCCTACGACGGCGGAAATTGTTGGATTCTGAAGAGCAAGCCGGCCAGCGGTGACCGCGCCAAAGCTATGCCCAATCACGCCGACTCGTTCGGCATCTATGCCGAGAGAGCCGACTGTCTCGTGTTGGGACAATATTCCGCCTTCGAGGATTTGTGCCAATAGGAATTGCAAGTCGTCAACGCGTGTATCCAGTTGCTCTACGGATAAACGCTCCGGGCCCTCATCTTGTAAAAATGGCAAAGTGCCAGCGTGGTCGGGGCTAGCCACAACGAAACCGTGACTCGCGAGGCGTTCTGCAATTGAATAGGAGGAATATCGACCGCAGTTGATGCAATGGCTCATAATGACTAATGGGAAAGCCTCGGCACGTGTCACCGGCGGTGCGTCGCGCATGCTCTCGATGGATCGGGTAGGGCAGTCATCTGGCGCGAGCATGTATGCCTGAGCAAGCTGTTGTCGGTCAGCCTGATTGGACTCAAAGTCTATCGGCTCTGCGTCCACCTCGGCTGAGCGGGCTGCGGGGTACCATATTTCTGCCTGAAATGTTCGACCTCTTTGTTCATCGTCGAGTTCGATGGTCACGTTACCAACCCCGTAGCTGCCGATAGAATGGGGGGCTGCGGCAGACGCTGGGGGGGCTGAAGTTTGAGTCGTTGAACAGTTTAAACAAAACAACGCTAGGGCTGCGATCACGGGATGTTGCTGAAGTTGCGTGATTGATGTTGGCATGAGTGTCATTGATTCTTCTTGGAGTGAGATGATTACTGGCTTTGTGCGTACACTCGACAATCTGATATTTGCCTGTACCCAATCCGTTGATAGATGGCGTTCGATTGTCGATTTGACCGATCTGTAAATAGATTGACCAGTCTCTTGCCTTCGTCGAATAAGCATTGAGTTACCTGCGCGACTAGATTTGAAGCATAGCCATTGCCGCGATGTGCAGGTGGCGTATACACGAGTGACAGAGAGGCGCCGTTCGGACTCTCGCGAACCTGTATGGTGGACGCGACATACTCGCCTCCATCGGACATCCAGAGATAGGCATACCCGTTGTCAATGAATCGTTTTGTTCTCACCAGTACTTCAGAGGAGATATCTCGAGTGGTGCCATCGATCTCTCGAACAAATGCCTCAAGTAGATGGGCGGCAGGCTCTAAATGGTTGGCGGTCGCCTTGAGCATTTGACCCTTGGCTTGTTGGGGCGGAATCACATTGACGCACTCGTAGCAGCCCTGATTGAGTTCCACGTTCATGGATGTCGAGGTGAGGCTAGACCATTCCCGGGCAAATCGATCCACAACGTCTTGAGGTCCTTGGAGACGCGAGATGGTTGTGTCGGACGCATGGAGCTTGCTCGATAGTATAGGTACCGCGCTGGGTGTCATGGGACCTACGAATAGGGTTGCGCTGGGTCTAGTTCGCACCGCAGTGCCAACGCACTTGCCAGCATCATGGATCGTAACCAGTGTCGCATCCTTAAGTCTGCCAGGATCTCCACCTAGATGTTGCATGCCGGCAAAGACTTTACAGTGTAGCGTTTCTTGCTTCAGCATCCAAGGTAGGGCGGCGTTCGAAAAGCCCGTTAGGCAATCGTGTAGTTTTACGTCCATTTCCTGTTTGTTCCCATACTGGAGAAGAGAGTCGGCTTTGATGGTACAGTGTTGCAGAGATCTGCGCTAGGGGCTTACCTTTTGAAAGGTGTCGCTTGACCATCATCTAAATAGAAGGGGTATGCGGTCGGGCTTTAGCGAATGAGTTGCACCTTGCGGTCTTTTGGATGAATGTGGAGGGGGAAACGTGGTCCATACGAGCTCTTCGAAGATATCTACTTGGTTTGCCGAGACACGTTCGTCCATGTGGCTCCCGCTGCTCCTTTTAGCGCCGAGCGTTTTCAGTGGCTTATTAATCGACGATTATTTTCATCAGGCAATTCTTGAGGACCGGCTACGTGAGTTTGGGGTCGACGTTAATCCCGTCGCTCATTTGTTCAGCTTTCTACCGAACGAACCTGCGTTTCGAGCTATGGTGTCGGACTTTGGGTTTGTGCCTTGGTGGGCACCTGATGGGGTGAGAGCAGAGTTTTTTCGACCTGTGACGGCGCTCACGCACATGCTGGATTATTGGCTTTGGCCATCGATACCTGTGCTCCATCACGTGCATAGTCTGTTGTGGACCGTCGGTGCGTGCTTTAGTGTCCGGCTTCTGTATCGGACAACGGGAATGCCCATGTCTGCCTTAGGTATTGCGATACTATTCTTTGTTGTTGACGACGCTCATGCCATGCCTTCGATGTGGCTTGCGAATCGAAATATTTTGTTGGCGGTGACGTTTGGCTGCCTTTCCATGGTCAATTTCGTGAACTGGAGACAGGGCAAGAAGAGCTCTCATTGGATGTGCCTGTTTCTGCTGATCTCACTTTTGTCCGCAGAGGGTGGCGTGGCAACTCTTGGCTATATGGTTGGCTGGGGATTGGTTTTTGAGCGTGGCTGGCGAGCACGCTTAAGTGCGTTGGTGCCTCCCATTGTCATTATTGTTGTGTGGCGGATTTTATACAATTCGTTGGGTTATGGTGAGTGGGGCACAGGTGTATATACCGACCCGATGTCTGACCCGATTGGGTTCGCTGGCGGTTTGCTTCAACGTCTCCCGATCCTGATGCTTGGACAATGGCTGCAGGTACCAACTGAAGTGTGCACGGTGTTGCCCTCCAGTGTAATGTGGATAGTGTCGGGTTTAGGCGCAGTTGTGCTTGGATTGATCGCTCGTCAGATGGCGAGGCTGTTGCGTGAAGTGCCAATGGCACGTTTTTGGGCAGTCGGCATGATTTTGTCGCTCATTCCCGTTTGCGCGACAATACCGATGAATCGCTTGCTCTACTTTTCCAGCATTGGCGGTTTCGCGGTGTTGGGGCTCCATCTTTCGCATCTCCTTTCTCCGCTAAGGAGCTTTTGGTTTGTATTACACGGTCCGGTCGCCGTGGCTCTATGTCTGCTTAACGCCTTTACTATCGATGCGCTTAAACACAGCGCCGAACTGCCGTTTCGGGCATTTCCAAAAGGGGTGACTCAAGCGCAGTCAGTCATTTATTTGTCGGGAGTGGCCTTGCCTGCGAGTTTTGGTATCATTATGCGGATGGTCAAGAGCCAGTCACTGCCGAAGCGAATGACGGTCTTAAGCCATGGGACTCAAGATAATCTTGTTGAGCGAGTTGATGAATATACGCTTTCGATTACAGCAAAAAAAGGCTGGCTGTACTTGCCAGTAGACCGCATGTTCAGGTCTGAGCGAGAGCCTTTCGTGCACCAGTTCTCAGGTATTGACCTGTTCGATAGCCGGGTCGTAACTCGCACTGAGGATGGGCGCCCAAAACAGGTGCATTTTCGATTCCAGTTCCCGCTGGAAGATGCCCGATATCGTTGGGTTTGTTTCGAGCTGATGAGCCTGTTTGAATGCACGCCGCCAAAAGTTGGGGAAGTGCGTGTTTTGAAGGGCATGCTTGATTGGTGATCTTGCGACGCTTGGAGCGCACCTCGTTGCGTACACTGGTTACGAAAGAATGCCTTAGAGGTTCTCTTCTTTGTGACGTGCTTGTTTACTTTCCGGGGCTGCTTGTTGATTCTTCAGGCGCTCTAGCCGTGATCCAAATGTTGCGATCGCTTCATCGGCCAGAATACTTTGCTCTTCAAGCTGTCGACGGAGTTTGCTGTTTTCTGTCCGGAGTTGAGTGGTTTCGGCGTGAAGTGAGGCAATCTCGGCTTCTTTGTTGGATAACTCTTTTTTCAATGCCTTAGCGCGACCGCTTTTCTTTAGTATGTCCTTCAAGAAGTCTGACCCCACTCCGATGGCGACGATAATGATGATGGCGGTCCAAAAATCCATAGTTGAAAGTCTCGCATGTAGCGAATTGGCTCACAAGTCATAATCCGTCAACCAAGGCGAGCATTCTTGAAACGCCGCTCAGTTTTTGGGCATTTCAAGTAATTGATATCGTTCAGGCTTAAGGTTTGCTGCTTTTGGGGGTATCTCGTGCGAGTAGTGCGTTTAGGACGGTGCGCTGTTGTTCTGAAAATTTGGTTAACACGCGATGGGCTTTGAGCGCACGAAGAAAAGTCCACATCCACGCTGGTGCGTTCTTTGACCCATTGATTGTTTCCACAAAGCGGCTGAGGGACTTGTCACCTGGTTTCGCCCGAAGAATTTGGAGCATAGCGTTCAATTGATCCGTTGACCATCGGTCTCCGATGAGACTTGGGTAGGCAACATGTCCGTTGAGGGCACTCTCAATCGATGTCTCGGATTTCGCTTTCCTTGCCCATGTCTTGAGGTCGTTGTCGAAATACCTTTGTCCCAATTTTAGTGCATAAGCGGATCGTCCAGAGTCGTCATAGGGCAATTCCTCCGCAAGCTGCTCGGCAATGGTTGAAAAAATGATTGGGTCATTGTGGTAGGCGCCGAGCTTCAACGCTTTTTCGAAATAGCCCAAACTCACCGAAGGAATGAAGCGCGCTCGAAGCTTGATGCCCGCTTCGTAAAAGACGACGGGGT
>JBMYRY010000105.1:0-7483 GCA_049602795.1 Bradymonadia bacterium | reverse complement strand
CTTCAAAGCTGAATACCCGAACAATGAACCTGGGATCACCTACGGCTGCCCGGGTCCCGTTAACCAGCGGCTTTCTGTCGATGAGTCACTCCACAATACCGAATCTATCGCCTTTGTCAGCGAAGGGATGACACTACGCTCCTTTCGAACAAACCTAGCACCGTCACCGATAGATCCTGGCAGTTTTGAGCATACGTTTGTGTTTGGCAAAACGCCCGCTGGCGTCAACATCGGCGGCGGTCAGATCACTGTCACCCATGACGGTCAAGGCTGGCTCCTTCATGGCGGCGCAACCCCACCTATCTTGTTCAACGCGACGCTGGAAGAAGAATGGACGGCTCAAGGGATCGATCTGATCAGAAGTCAAAATTGGTTGCTCCGCTCGGTCGCTCACTTGGGCAACTTCATTTGGACGAGCGCGAGTGGTGGCTATCCGCTCATTCAACTGAATCGAGAAACGGGCGAAAAAGTGAACTTTTGGAGCTTGCGTGATGGGGAAGTTGAAGCCGTTGATAGCTTCACGCCAACACATCCGGCAATCAACCAGATCATTGGTCTCAAAGATGAGAACAGTTCGATGGTCGCGGTCACAACAGCCCAAGGCTTTGTCTATTTCTTCGGAGAAGAAGCAAACTTTATTTCAAGTTATCGAGCTTCCACCCCCGTTCTTAACCTATCTCCGGTAAACCAAGCACTCCATCAGGCACTGATGTTTTCCACTGGTGGTGGGCGAATCTCAATCTTGGAGCAGCCGGTAACGGTCAATCCAACCACCCTGCTAGACATCGAATGCCCACCGCGATCGACCTGCGAGCCAAGTGACGATATCGATTCAACCTCACAGCGTACAGAATTATGTCTCGCATGGATACCTGTCGAAGATGCGATTGGCTATGAAATTACGATTGAAACCGACAACGGACTTCAACTCAAACCGTGGCAACAAGTTGCTTTGGAGCCAGTCATTCGGATCGACGAACTCGATTTGATTCCAGGACAAAGATACATCGGCGCAATCCGGGCAATTTTCGATATTGACGGACGCCCTCAACGCTCAAGCATCGCGCGCTCGGATGGGATTACCATTGAACAATCAGACATACCATCCGCACAGATTGAAGCCAATCTTGATGAAAACCTCCTCAGTATCGACGCAAGCGCCTCTGATGATGATCAACTCACCCGATGGAGACTTGACCTTGTTGACGCTGATAATGGACAGGTTTTGAGGCGCGTGGGGAGTGGCGCTCTGGCATCAACAAACTGGACAGAGTCGTTCACGGTGGACATCACCGATATACTCGAAGCGATGCCACCCATCCAAGCCATTGTCGTGGAACTAAGTGTCAGCGATCGCTCTGGTCAGGACGACGTTGCTCAACGCATCATCACCCTACGCTAACCAACCACAACTCAGCTGCGTGTTGGAGTCCAGGCAACATCTCGAATAAAGGACTGATGAAAGTACTCTTTCTTGATCACTTCAGCCATCTCAGATGCATCTCGGTACTCTTCCCAGTTCACGCGAATCACAGGGACGGTGCGGGCAATGTCCTGAATGAAGAGCTGGTATTCTTCATGTAGAGCTTCCAAGTAGCTTAACTCAATACCGCTCTCCACATCACGACTACGCTCGTTGATGCGCGCCATAGACGAGGTTGGCGACAAGTCCAAGAACACGATTACATTAGGTCGACACATGAAGTTCGACATATGCTTAAACAACTCAACGTAGGTTTGATAGTCTCGTTCATCCATCAACCCCTGTCTAACGAGCGTCTTCGCAAATACGGCGTCTTCGTAAATGGTCCGATCCTGCACTGCACCGCCACCACGCCAGATAATCTCTTGATGTTGCTGAAAACGACGGTTGAGCAAATAAATTTGAGTCGCAAAGGCAAATTTCGACGGATTCTGATAAAAATCCGAGAGATAGACATTATCGTCCACTGGTTCAAAATAAACCGGCAAATCTAGGTGGGCACCGAGCGCCTTAGCTAAGGTTGTTTTACCCGCCCCAATCAAACCGGCTATTCCAACGAAGAAATTTTGCAGTCCAGGTTCACTCATTCTCTAACTCCACGAATTCTTCCCATCTCCGGGGCATCAATAGCGGGCTTTAGAGCCTGTGTAAATGACTCTTTAT
Source organism: Bradymonadia bacterium (assembly GCA_049602795.1). Classification (GTDB taxonomy): domain Bacteria; phylum Myxococcota_A; class Bradymonadia; order UBA7976; family UBA1532; genus JBMYRY01. The sequence continues at coordinate 5,337 of JBMYRY010000105.1, read as the reverse complement.
TTTTCGAGTTTAAGAAGCAACCTCGACCGTGCCTAAGGCAGGAGTATGAGCATCAATCGAACGAACCATGTCAATCAACCAGAGTCGATCTGGAAAGAGTGCATGTACAGCTTCCCGAGATCTGTGGCGTAGACGCTCTAGCGTTGGTCCATCAGGCTTCTCCGAAGAGATAACGAGAACATCCGGGTAAAAAGCCAATGCCCAAATCGTGTCGATGGTAATAGAGAAGTGACTCAAAAGACCGTTGATACGACCCGGTTCTAATACTGCGGATGCCACATCGTGACCAATGAATGTCCAGGTGCCTTCATCCGGTGACTCTTGAACATCGAGTAAGAGTGTCTTGGCATGGACCAATCCCGATTGATATGCGGCTTCGAGCTCGCCAAAACCAACATTGGGCTCCAATGCCAGCGGCACCGTATGAAGGTCACATTCTTGCACATAGTAGATGAGGTGTCTCTCGGTTGCGAGACCAGCAAAGCGCTGTGTCTCGTCACCAATTGAGTACCGAGGTCGGATATTTTTTGACACCCGACTTGGGGCACCACACACACTACACGCAGTGAGTGAACCAGTATCCATGCGCCGACTTTTGGTGTCTGGATCAATGCCAAGCACGTTCAATAGAGCAGCATTGCTACTATCACTGCCGGTCCACAATTGTCCTGAGAGTCGAAAAAGGTTACTTCGAGAGACTAATTCTCCGTCCTGACCTTCAACCGTTGCGACACCAAATTCATCAATCGAGATGATATGTTCCGGTAAAGTGGCGACCATACGGAGGTGAATGTCATGGGCACCGCTGACTTGTTCAATCACCGGGTTGATGAATGCTTTGACGCCATCCGGGAAACTTCTCGCCGTGTAAAGTGTGCGAAGAAATGGATAACTAAAATCAATCGTTTGAGTAATGTCCCCTTTCGACAGAACTAGCTTTGCTTCGGATTGCGCGTGACGGACATCGACGACAACTCCAGCTTGGTCGGCATATTCTTCGATGATGTTAATAAAATGCTCACTACTCGCGAGGACAAAAATCTCAACGGGTATACCCGGTAAGAATCTCGCCAACAGAGAGTCACAGAAGACCTCCGACGCAAACGGCATTTCTGCTACATCTGGCAGATTCAAGATCTCAACACAGTCAAAGCGAGTCCGACCATAACGATCGACCAATTCATCCACTTCGGGATCTGCTCGTTCGAGAGGGTGCTCACTACCATCAGTTGCAGCGGGTCTCAGACCAATCACATAACCCGTTTCGACCTCCGCGGCGACCATGCTCCTTTCCGATGCGTAGGTCTGTGCTAGCCAGGACCAACCGAAACGCAGGTCCAAAAAGGTGCCTGTTTGATCACGAAACTCCCCATCATCATTAGGGATCGGCAGTGCATCGGCATTACCTCTCGCGTCAATTCTCCAGACCATGACTGGTGCTAGATCCGGCGCCCGAAACTCGAAGACTAAATCAAAACTCACTTGAGGAAGAAAATGCGCATAAAACCCGAAGAGCGGGCGGGACGATGTCGTGTCTTCAGCGCCCCCCTGTCGCGGTCCCCACCAAGACTGAGCAATCCCCGCAATAAAGTGCGAAATTGCGCCGTGAGCACGATCATTCGAAAACGTGTCGGTCACGACAACATCTTTCTCAGCGCGCTCATCATGCATAAGCAAACACGCCTCGTCCAAGATCAAAATCCCATGTTTACGTACCCTGTTAATACGTTCTTTGAAGAACTGACGTCGAAAGGCATCAATTGCTTTGATTTCCGCCATAGCCATCTCTAGACTCCGGACCGTAGGTGTAAGATAGGCGTAGATATAATAATAAGAAAATGAATGGCAAGTGTTTCCATACTTGACTGGCGCACCTTATCTCGCTAGCGTCCGGGAAATTACGGACTATTAACACAAAACTGATTCACGTTTTTATAACAGGCTGGCCGAAGGGCGGTCGCAGGAGTGATTACAATGGCAAAGAAAGTAGCAATTAATGGATTCGGGCGCATTGGAAGAATGGCATTCCGCATCATTGAAAATGACCCAAACCTTGAAGTTGTAGGCATTAACGATCTCACGGATCCTGGCATGCTTGCCCACTTACTCAAGTACGACTCAGTCCACGGTATCTTTCCAGGAGACGTCACGGTCAATGATAACCAACTCTTTGTAAACGGGCGAAGAATTCACACGACTGCGGAGCGTGACCCAAGCGCACTGCCCTGGTCACAGCTGGAAGTCGACGTGGTCCTAGAGTGCACGGGCGTGTTCCGTAATAGCGAGAAGGCCGGTGCGCACATCAAGGCAGGCGCGAAGAAGGTCATCGTCAGTGCCCCAGCATCGGGCGCCATCGATCACACTGTGGTTATGGGCGTTAACGATGATACTCTTGACGTAAATACGCACCACATTGTCTCCAACGGCTCGTGCACCACGAACTGCCTCGCTCCAGTTGTCAAAGTCATAGATGATACCTTCGGTGTCGAACGCGGTGTAATGACCACAATCCACAGTTACACGAATGATCAACGCATTCTCGACCTACCACACTCAGACAAGCGACGCGCGCGAGCGGCAGCGATGTCAATGATTCCTACAAGTACTGGTGCCGCAAAAGCGATCGCCCTCGTACTTCCTCACCTTGAAGGTAAACTTGATGGCATGGCTGTTCGAGTACCAACGCCAAACGTCTCTCTGGTCGACATGGTCCTCGAAACACGAGAATCTGTAACCGCAGAGGCTGTGAACGCCGCACTGGAGAGTGCCGCTAATGGCGCACTCAAGGGCATCCTTGGCTATGAGACCCTTCCGCTGGTCAGTACAGACTACATCGGCAACCCGCACAGCTCGATTGTTGATGCTGATAACACCAAGGTGATGGGTGATAAGATGGTAAAGATCCTCAGTTGGTACGACAATGAGTGGGGATTTAGCAATCGAATGATCGACCTCGCCAAGGCGTTGCTCGCCTAATCTCACATCGCACACACTAATTCTGAGAGAGAAGCCTGCCATGACCGAACCTATGATGACGCTCATCGATCGACTTCCAATTGAAAGTCGTCGAACTTTGATTCGTGTAGATCTCAATGTACCACTTGAAGATGGTGCCATTGCCGACGACAGCCGAATTGTCGCAGCTCTACCGACCATTCAGCATGCAGTCTCTAGAGGGGCAAGAGTAATTCTCGTCAGTCATTTGGGACGGCCCAAGGGTGAAATCAACCCCTCACTCTCGCTCGCCCCGATTGGAGCGTATCTCGCCGAAGCTTTGAAGAGAGACATTATCCTCCCGGAGGAGCCACTAGGAGACGTCGCCCTTCGACTCGCTCAAGATCTGCGCGATGGAGATGTTCTGCTACTGGAGAATGTTAGATTCAACCCGGGCGAAACCAAGAATGACGACGGATGTGCACGAGCACTCGCCAATCTTGCCGAGTGCTACGTGAACGATGCCTTTGGAGCCGCACACCGGGCGCACGCGAGTACCGTCGGTGTTACATCACACATCCGCGACAAAGCGATGGGTTTTCTCATGGCGCGTGAAGTAGAAGCCCTAACCAAGCTGTTGAAAGCGCCCAAAAAGGGGTTTGTCGCGATCTTAGGTGGGGCAAAGGTCTCGGATAAGATTAAAGTAATTAATCGCTTGCTGGATCGAGTGGACACCCTACTCATCGGCGGCGCCATGGCCTATACCTTTTTACAGGCAAAAGGCGTGGACGTTGGGAATAGTCGAGTCGAATCAGAACATATTTCCACAGCCACACAGGTTTTAGCGGAAGCTGTGACCAAAAACGTAGAAATTCTTTTGCCGGTGGATCACATCTGCGCTGAAACATTTTCAGCCGATGCCAGTCCAACCACGGTCGAAGGTCACATCAGTGAAAATCTGATGGGGCTGGACATTGGACCGCAAACATCGAGTCAATACGCCAATCGAATCAAAAGCGCCCAGACTATCTTTTGGAATGGACCTATGGGAGTCTTCGAATTCGATGCTTTTGCTCAAGGCACGCGGGCCGTCGCCGATGCGGTTGCTTCAAGCTCCGCTTGGTCGGTTGTAGGTGGTGGAGACTCCGTAAGAGCCGTCAAAGAAAGTGGACGAGCAGAAGAAATTGACCACGTATCCACCGGTGGCGGTGCAAGTCTTGAATTCATTGAGGGCAAAACGCTCCCAGGACTCGCTGCACTCGGATTTGGAAAGAAGGAGAGCTTATGAAAACGATCATCGCAGGCAACTGGAAGATGAATTTGACCATCGCGGAAAGCATCGCGCTCGCAAGCGGTGTGGCAGAGCAGGTCAGTGAAGCGGCTCGCAGCGGTCAATTTGACCCTGCCCACACGGAGGTGGTTGTGGCCCCGACCTCACTTGCATTATATGCTGTCGCCGAAACGCTGAAGGGCAGTCTGGTTGGCACGTCCGGGCAACATTGCCATTATGAATCGAAAGGGGCTTTTACCGGTGAAGTCTCGACCGAACAACTCGCCGCAGCTGGTGCCCGTTATTGCATCGTTGGTCACAGTGAAAGACGTCAGCTCTTCGGGGAAACCGATGAAAACGTCGCAAGAAAAACAAAAGCATTACTCGATGGCGGTCTAACGCCAATTGTGTGCATCGGCGAGACACTAGATGAACGAGAGCGAAATCAAACCATGACGATTGTCTCCCGACAGCTTGTGGCTGTCCTCGAACAATTGGACCACGCTGAGTTCGAAAGAATTGTGCTTGCATATGAACCCGTGTGGGCAATCGGAACAGGTAGAACGGCAACACCAGAACAAGCGCAAGAGGTTCATGCGAACCTTCGTGAGGTTATTACTCGACATTCTGCCGCAAGTGTGGCAGATCGCGTACGCATCCAATATGGTGGCAGTGTGAAGCCGGAGAATGCGTCGCAGCTTTTGAGTCAGCCTGATATAAACGGGGCTCTTGTCGGTGGCGCAAGTATGAAAGCGGATTCTTTTACTGCGATCATCACAGCGAGCTAAAGGACGATCAGCATGGAAACTCTTATTCTAATCATTCACATCATCGCGGCGATCAGCTTGATCCTGTTCATTCTTCTTCAGTCCGGTAAGGGCGGTGGCGTGAGTGCTGCATTCGGTGGTGGGGCTGGCGCAGCTCTCGGCCAACGATCAGCAGCGACGGTCTTAGGAAAGCTTACGGTCGGACTCGCAATCACGTTCGGCCTCACGAGTATGACTCTGGCGGTTCTCTCTACACAAGACCGCACATTGAGTGACGCTCCGGCGCCTGCACCAGCAAGTTCTACGAAGACTCCAACGAGTACCGATACGCCAAAAACTGCTATCCCGGCACCGGTTGATACAAAA
>JBMYRY010000104.1:0-7491 GCA_049602795.1 Bradymonadia bacterium | reverse complement strand
AGACGAGGCGGACGCCTTCAAAGTGATGGCAGAGGAAGGCAGCCTCGGGCATCAGGCTACTTCAGACCGCAGCGCTGCAGTCCAAACAGCCTGCAATACTGGTTTTGCCCCCTTATTGAGAGAACTCAAACGTACATGGCTCTCTCTGTCCAATAAGGGAATTCCTATACCACAGCAGATCTTGTTAGTGGGCGGTGGTAGTCTCCTTAGAGGCGTCCCCGATGTTGTATCATCGGCTTTAGGGCGCCCTGTTCGGACTTTTTCACCTTTCGAGGCTCGCAGCAATTCAGCCACGAGTTCCGATGAACTCCGCTTGTTCGCCAAAGCCGCTGCGCTGACCAATGTTAAGGGTAACCCCAAGTTTGGCGGGCGAATAAACCTCAGACAAAAAGAATTCGCCTACACAGGCGACTTCTCTCAAATCCGAGGTCGACTGATCACCACCAGTTTAGGCGTGATCGCCTGTCTAATCCTACTCGCCACGTTAGGCATCGCGAAGAAGAAAGTACTTGAAGCACGTCACGCGCAGCTTCAGCGTGAGGTCGCAAAAATCAGTAAAGAGGTTCTGGGTGTTGAAACGACTGAAGTGTCGATGCTCACTCAAGCGCTCGAAGAAGATTTTGAGGCTGATTTCAGCGCGATACCAACCCGGTCGGCAACCGAGTTACTCCATGACATCTCAACTCAACTCCCAGCATCGCTCAAGGTAGATATTGACAGGATTGAAATCAACTTGGAGCGTCGAAGTCTGGTCTTGAGAGGAAAGTCGCCTAAACCGAGTGATGTGGAAGACCTCACTGAGGCACTAGAGAAAATGAAGTGCTTCCGTGAAGTTCAGCAAGAACGGGTAGAGGCTGCGGGTGAGGAATCAACCCGATTTCGTCTTTCAGCGACAGCAAGTTGCCAAGAAGGAGGTTCATGATGAAGCGGAGCGGACTCATCGAAACTTTTGACCGCCTGTCGTCTCGAGAAAAGGTGCTCATTGGTGGGCTAGCCATCGCCATGGTCATTACGGCTGTCACGATCATGTGGCTTGTGGTTGGGAAACAACTCAACCGACTCGATGCTCGAAACACGACGATTGAGGAAGCGCTGGATTTGTTCAGGGCACAGCAAGCCGAATTTGTCGCGAAGAAATCAAAGGCGGACCTCGAAAAGGCACGACTTGAAAACAACACGCTAAAGCTCGTTCAATTGATGCAGAGAGAAGCGGAAGCACAGGGCATCTCCATCCAGAAATTCAACAAAGACACGCGATTCCTTACGAACCGACACCGCAATTTAAAACGTAATGATAGTGGTTCCGAGTCCAAGGTCCGAGACCTCGTTGAAGAATCTCAAAAAGTAACTCTGAAACGTATATCTTTGGATCAATTAGCAAACTTCATGGCCGAGCTTGAACGACGTCCACAACCTATTCAAACGACGGAGTTGACGATTAGCACGCTTAGCAGTGACCGTCAGGTGCTAAGAGAAGCAATTATCAAAGTGGCGACCTATCGCTACAAGGAGGTGGAAGTTCAATGAAACCCCTATTACGACGCGTATTACGCTACACCCTTTATTCCAGCTTCTTCTTGGTGTGCCTGATTCTTTTTGGTCTCGTCAACCTCCCGTACGAAGAAGCGGAAGATTTCATGGCAAGGTATGCGAGAACTCATCTCAATGCTGAACTAGAAATTGACTCAACATCTATCTCACCTCTAGGCAACGTATCTATCGACCGAGGTAGTTTGAGGTTCATGCCGACCATCGAAGAGGCAAAAGTGATCGCCGATGCTGAGCGCGCCTTAGCGGCCTGGAACGACGAACAAGCACGCATTAAAGCCGGCGCATCGAAATCCAAAACAGGAACGGATGCATCTGAGTCGGACGAGGGTCAAGATCCGAAGGCTGACGATGAAGGCGACGGTGACGACGACGAGGACATCGCCGACGGTGCACCCAAAGATTCGAAAGGCAAAGCGACCAAAGAGATATCCGATGCTGAACGTCGCAGCAAAGAACTACAAGCACTCGGGGCTAAACCTGTGGTGCCGACGGCACCACTCCCGATACGCTTTGAATCCATTGTTGCGAACGTCTCTCCGATGGCATTGGTTCAGGACCTAGACGATGGCGTTCTGCTCAACGAGCGTAATCAAATGTCGATCCAAGGCTTAATCAATAATGCCCAAGTCGCACTCAATGTGGAGCGCAGGAAAAGCAGTCTGCAGGTTAACTTCACCGTTGACAATCTTGAGCTCGGCTTGCTTTCCGTCATCTCTCGCCTTACGGAATTCCCTGTAAGCGGCGCCCTTTCAGTGGACGCAAATCTGTCAATTCCGAGCACCAAGGATGGTTATGATTTCAGAGACACTGAAGGACGAATCTCACTCATCATTCAAGATGAAGCCAAAGTAGGTCCTGCCACGGTGAAAACCAAAATGGGGAATGTTGAATTCGTTCCTATCACCTTCGACAAGCTTGAACTCGACTTTCAAGTGGAGAAGCGCAGGTTAAATATCAACGAGTTGCGCATGGCCGGTGACGACCTCGAGCTATGCGGCACAGGTTATATTTCGCTTAACAATAGCCGAGCTAAACCACGACCCAAGCGTGGCAGACGAAACGCAAATTCAAAAGCATCCAGTGCCAAAAGTAAGCGTATGAAATCGTCCCGCAGTTCAACGCAAGCGCTTGCCGGCATGCTTACGGCGTCTCGGTCAAACCTTTTTGTTCGATTTAAATTCAAAGACAAATACCTAGAACGTAAAGACAATAGTCTGCTCAGACTACTCGTGAATTCCCGTTCCATGAAGAAAGGCAAAGATGACGCCGGATTTATCGGACATAAGACGACCGCTACCGTCAAAAGTTTAGCCGGTCCACTGTCATGGGTGCCGAGCAAGACCAGCCCGCATAAATCTGCCCCTAATCAATGTGGGAGCAAGGCAGCTCCACCAAAGCAGAAGTCCAAAAAGAGTAAAACAACACGTTCAACTAAGAGATCAAAGACCCCCTCCTCGAAAGCAACAAAGGCAAGAAAGACTGGACGGGACGCCAAGCCCTTTAAAGGATCCTCTACACCGCCCCCACGGGCGAGAACAACAACGTCATCCGGTCGGCGTAAAGCAACGAAAAAACGCTCCACGATTAAAGACAAAGAGGCGGTGCGAGACGAAACGATCGACCAAGACAGCGACGAAGAGGTTGAAGAAAGCGAGATATCTGAAGATGAAGACACCAGCGGTGAAGCCGGTGACGGAGAGGAAGCGGATAATGAATCGCCCCGTGATTTAGAAGACGGTGACGACACGGATTGAATGTCTGTGGCTCACGCTAAAAATCCGGCTCAGCACCATATTTTCGATTGATGGATTGCCCAATCCACTCTCCTGCGCCACCTTCGTACAACCTTCGATAAGTCAACAGAGCCTCCAGCACCTTTTTCACATATGCTCGGGCCTCTTCGTATTGAATCTCTTCAATAAACTGGTCCATCTTCATATCAGGCTTTCGGTCAAGCCATGCAGAGACCCGGTGAGGACCTGCATTATATCCAGCAAAGGCAAATGGTAATTGACCAGCGAACTTTTTGAGCAACGAGGACACATAGTACGCACCCAATGCAATCGAAACTCGCGGAAGCAAGATTTGCGCGTTCCCTAAATCCACAAAACCACCGCTTTCAGAAATACGCTGAGATGTTTGCCAAATCACCTGCATCAGTCCACGAGCTTCCGCTGGACTAATGGCAAGGGTATTGAAATGAGATTCGGTACGCATCAGCGCCCACATGATGTAGGGCTCAATGTCGTAGGCTTTCGCCTCTTTTTCAACGATCGCTCGATACGCTTTGGGATACCGAAGTTCCATCTGTCGTCTCGATGGGGGATCATTCGAATCAACCTTTTTCGGGGTTCGATTCAAAAGTTTAATCACAAAATAATAGTCCCCTAGTGTTTCAAACAGAAACGCCAATTGCTCTGACACTCTCTTGAGGTCAAGAGCGTTAATAGACTTAACTCTCGCTTTTGATGCGCGTACAGCCTCGCCCTCTCTCACATCGCCCCACGGTCCCCGTTTCGGCCCCCGCCGATAATCAAGTAATTCGCGATGCCGATAAGCCCATTTTGAGCGCTTCCATCTAGGGGCCGCACGCCACGCGAGGACTTCACTCGTCACCTTACGCAGATGCCAAATTGCGTCGTCTTCGCGACCAACAAAAAGAAGTTCAAAGACGTCCTTTAAATCTGGGAATGCTGCGCCAGCTACTTTGACTAATTCAGCTACAGCCCCGAGACGCATGATACGGTCCCCCTCTGTACTGATTTCTCCAAAGAGTGCTTTAACTCTGGAATCCATCGACTCATCGACCGAATTAGGACTTACCCGCCACTCGTCTTCGATGGATACCCCGTGCTCCCGTAGGCGTGCTCGAGCCTGCTCCGCATAATAGCCCTTATGGTTTCTGACCAACGAGGTGTATCCCTTGAGTGCTGCATCCTTATCTTTCGTCGCTGCATCAATCCGAGCGCGCCAATATGTCAATGGAAGTTCACCACCAAATCCCGATTCAAAATATGTGTCAAAGAGGGACTTCGCTTTATCCGGTCTACCTCCGGCGAATTCAGCAATCGGCTTCAGAACGCGAAGGCGTCGCCCCTGCCTGCTCCGTTTCAAGGTCAAGTTCGAAAACCAATCGGCAGCCTTACCAAACTGTCCATGTCTTAAATACAGTTCTCCCCTCGCCGCCCGCCTCGCAGGAGAGAGAAAGTCCGTTGCTTGCCAGTACTGACTTTGTTGCTTTACAGCTGCCTCTACTTGACCAAGCCCTTCGAATGCCCGACTCCTCCATTTATGCGTTCGGAGCCGTAGTTTGGAAGAGGTCGCTGTCTTGCCAAGCGTCTCAAACAACTCAATAGAACGGCGAAACTGTCTACCATTCAACAGCATACGCGCCTCATGATACTGCGCAGTCCACCGTTGTTTTTCGGTCAATCCGGAGCGCTGCTGAAGTTGACGGACCCAGTTCAAACCATCGTCATGGAGTCTGCGAATCCGTAAACTGATCGCGATGTCGATACTGGTATCAAAGTCGATGGCGGCTGGCTTGAAACCAAGTCTTCCAAGTCGCTTAAGGTGCTGACCAGCGAAAGCCCGGTACACGTTCTTCGGAAACTCGACAACAAATCGATGAAGATAATCGGCTGCCCCCTGACTATCACCTGTGCCTTCCAGAGCCGCCGCTATGGACAACTTTAGCGCGCCTGGATGCGGATAGTCTCGGTGGTTGTCAATTAGGTCTTGATATATGGCAAGTGACGCCTCCGGACGTTTCTGTGCTCTGAGTACGTCCCCATATCGCGCTCTCGCGAAATCTCTCCACTTCGAAGCTGGAAACCGATCTTTAAAGGTTGAGAGAATCTCCTCGGCTTGCTCAAAGCTCCCTGAGTGGAAATAACTTTCAGCCAGGAAATACGTCACTAAATCCTTGGTGTTCACCTCGTCCAACGACAACTGATTCAAGTGGTCGATGGCTCGTACGTATCGACCCGCCTTGAATTCGTCGAGTCCTAGCTTCATTTTATTGAGTGTATTCGAGTACGTTGAGGCGCCATTGCCTACCTCAAAAAGCATCCGTTCAATCGAAGAAGGAGCGGCACCAACAGGTGAAGAGGTTATCACAATAAGCATGGTTAGCCATTGGCATGTCCACCAAGCTAAACGTCTTCCCCATTTCTCATCCATTACAACAAATCGTCATCAACACCAGTAGCGATGTACTCATCCCGTCCGTCCGCCTTACCGGCACGTTTCCCCATGACAAATCCGATGATGATGCCAATGACTAGAATGAACGGTATATAAACAAGGTGCGTAATCGGAGGCGCAGCGAGTAAATTCGACTCATTCATCTCGACCCTCCAAAGAAGCAAGTCGAGTTTTCAACGCCTCGAGACTGTCACGATTCGTCGTTCCGACTCGATACGTACGATACATAAAGAGGAAAACAATCAGCCAAATCACGCCGTACGCGATCCACAGATGCTTGTACCTCAACTCCTCAAGCCCCTGTTCGACTGAAGGGTCGACGGTCGCGGTGGCAGGTTTACCGTACGCTGTGTCAACGGACGATGGCTCGTTCTTCGTTTCTTGCGAGAAACTGACCCCAGCACACAGTAGACAGAGTGCCATTGCCACACCACGAAACAAATTAATCATCTTAAACTCCCAACTTACTAAAACGTCGTCGTAATGCGCTTACTGTGGCCTGGTCCCTAAGCATGCTATAGCGCAAATACAGGACCAATGAAAACACAAGTAACAGCACAAAAAAGCATATATACATTGTCATCCGAATGTCGGGATCGGAACGGCTGATGACATTGTTAGGATGATCTCCTCGCCACTTTTTCACTGCGATGCGGACAAAATAGATGTTCGGTGTAGCCAAGACTGCCAAAAAAGCTGAGAACTTTCTGATCCCTTCGCCTTGACCGCCGTACACTCTAAGCACCCAATAGGCAGCAAAGATAAGAATTAACAGGGCCATACTCGTCAATCGAGGCTCCCACTTCCACCACACCCCCCAGGCACCGCGCGCCCACAAAGGTCCCGTGGTCAACACGATGAGACCAAACATGAGGCCGACTTCAGCCGAAGCCCGAGCAAAGAGGTCGAATTTCGACTTCGGCGAGAGTAAATAGCCAAGTGAGCTACCGAAGCACAACAAAAAGCCAATGAAACATAACCAAGCACTCGGTACATGGAAGTAAAAAATCCGCTGTACAGCGCGCATCTGTGCTTCCATAGGAACGAAAACAAAGACCAAGTAGTGAGCAGCAAGTACACCTAACGCTGCTAATGTCATCAGAATGGGAAACTTCTTCATTCAGTCACCAACTTTTCAAACAATAAGATACCGATGGTCAGGAACACCACCGAGAAAGCCGCACTAAAGCTCATCCAGCCCCAGGGACTATCACCAATCATCACGCCCAACAATACGCCGGTCCCCTTAACTCCAGAGATCAGAATCGGTGTCACTAATGGAAAAATGACCACCGGCAACAAGACCTCCGGAAACTTAGCGCCAATTGCAATCACCGACAAGGGGGTCGCGACAGCGCTGAACCCGAGGCTACCGACGATCACCTGAAGGATCAGAATCATCTCGATCCCGGTCAGGTCCACCCGCAAAAGAACTGAAAAGAGCGGGACAACAATCATCATGACCAACAAGATCAACAGGACATTTACAATAAACTTCGAAAGTAACAAACAAGACCGCGGCAAACCGGAGAGTACGAGTGCTTCAAATGCCCCAGTCGCAGCCTCGCGGGAAAATGTTCTTCCAACACCCAAAGCCCCTGTGAAGAGCAAAGCCCCCCAAACAATACCCGGAAAAACTTTTCGATTAACTTCAGGGTTTGTTTCAAAACCAATCGCATACAAAAACGTAAGCACAATACCAAATAACAACATGGTCATGATGGTCTGTTTAGA
>JBMYRY010000103.1:0-7496 GCA_049602795.1 Bradymonadia bacterium | reverse complement strand
GAAATCTAAGAATATCAAACGCCGCGCGTCGCAGGCACAATTGACCCGTAGACAGGGTGATTTGAATCGCTGTAGAAAGCCCTTTAGCCAATCGTCTTTCCCCATTTAGGAAACTCACATGCGCTGGGAACATTGATCAAGCAGGGCGGAAATAAAACCCAAATTTGCTCAGGGCTTGAAAAATGGCTCGCAAGCTTGCACCCTGCGCACATGATTAGACACCTAAACACTCGCTCGGCGTTGGCGGTCAGCTTTCTGGCAGTTCAGATCATCTTACCGATCACGTACTACGCAAGCGACCGCATCTATGATGAACGTTTTGCTTGGCGGATGTTCTCATCAGTTCGCATGGCTCGTTGTGAGTTCAACCTATATGGGAAGGAGACGACGGGACTCGAACCCCTAAAGCTTTCAAAGAAATACCATGTCGTCTGGCTAAATCTCGCCAAGCGCGCTAGGACGGATGTAATCGATGCATTGATCGCTAGGGAATGCACACTGCACACAGATGTTCGCGCTCACTTGAACTGCAGTATCCCTAGTGCGCCTGCGACAGGTATTTGCATCAATCGAGCCGATCGAAACAATGATGGCATACCAGATGGATACGACCGAATGATTGGCTGTGATCTTGACTCACCGTCAGCATGCTTCAGCCGGGATTGTCCAACGAGAGAGTTTGAGGATTGTTATCAGCGACTCTGCCGTCAGCAACTGATGACTTCGGATGTCAACCGGTGTACGCAGGCAGGTGTTCAATGAGGAAACATAACTGGGCGTTATTCGGAGATAATTCACGGACCCAATTCAGTCGGTTATGGGCGCTACGAACATTCTTTTTCGGGTTGTTGAGCTATGACCTAATTTCCATCACCTTTAAGCACGCTGCTCGATATGGCGTTGATGGCTTCAACGTCTCCCATTTAGCCTGGCTCGGTCAGTTCCTGCCCCAGCCTACGCCACAATCTGTCGGAACACTCTGGGCTCTTTGTGCGATGTCTGCTTGTCTCGCGGCCCTGAATGTCCTTACGGCTGCGACCATAAGACTCACAGCAATCCTCTACACGGGGATTTACTTTTGGAGTCAAGCAGACAGCTACCAACATCATTATCTCAACGCCATCATCCTTATTGTTTTGGCATCGCTGCCGACGCGAGCTTGGAAACCCCAGCAAAAGGATCAGCCAAGTAAAAACACCTTTCCATTCATTGGACTACTCTACTGCCAATTCGCTTTAGTATACTTCTGGACCGCGGTAGCAAAGATAGACCCGACTTGGCTCAGCGGAACCACGATGATGTCCTTGAGTCAGAGCGACACACTGCTCATCTACACTTCCCATATTTCTGAAATGCTCTATGGCACTTCCGGCGATCCGCAGCTTGCACATGATGCACTGTACAGGACGCTTTCACTCTCAGTAATCGCCGGGGAGTTGCTAGTAGCCGTGTGCTTCCTTGTACCCAAGTTGCGTCCGCTAGGGTTGGTTTTAGCGCCCATATTTCACCTATCGGTAGAGTTTCTCGGATTAGACATTGAGCTATTTTCCCTCTACATGATTGGCATCAACCTCATCCTGCTCTCCCCATCCAACTTCTGGGCGAATGTTCAACAATGGGGTCAGCGTCTTCCCTCTCTCCCGATTACGAAAATACCTATCCACATGGTTCATCTTGGACTACTCGTAAGTGGGGTTATCTGTTTTCTCTCCCTATTCGGCGTACCTACAATTGAAAAACAAACCACGCTCCATTCATTCCTTTTACCCACACTAATGGCGTTGCTCATCACACGTACAATAAGAAGCACCGCAGCCGCGAAAACAAAATTGTGGGTGGCGTGTGCCACGACGGCGACATCTCTAGCGATACCGATTGCGCTTCATCAAACCGAGGCAACCTACGACTATCATCGAATGCTCGGGGGTGATCTGTCACGACGGCTCCCTCCGAGTCAAGGTGCCGACTTTGATGCAAAACTAGAACGGGCGATCGCTGTGTATGGTATGGCAAACGAAATGAAACCGAACAAACCCGCCAGACGGTTGAAACAGGCTCAGTTGATTTTGAGGAGTGATGCCACTGACCGTATTGCGAGGGCTTCAAAAGTACTTTCAATTGGCTATAAAATTCACACAGAACACATTGATCGATTGGAAAGCTCACTTCTTGTCCGCCCGACCATCGCGGTTCGTGAAGAACTGATCAAAACTCAGCTCGGGCTTGCACGCATTACCAACGCATTGCAGCGGATCCCGTCAGAGCAAAGAGCAATTTCAGACCGTCATCTCGCCTTAATGTTTAGTGAGATGCGCCAATCAAGCCAACGTGAACTTACGGCGCTCAATGGGATGATACGTGCGAAGCTCATCGAAGACCTAAAGACCCCACTCGATTCGCTGGCGCATCAGGGAAGATACGACCCAAACACCAACCTACTGCTAGCGAAGGTAAAGGGTGAAGTGGGTCCCAACTGTCAGGCATCACTCGAAATGAAGGGACATCGAGATATGTCTCGCAATCTAATGCGGCTCGGTCGAGGAGGACCGCTGCCGTTTTCATCGCTGAATCCGTCTCAACTAGACCTCAACAACTGTACTTCAGTCTATACACATCCACTGCATCAAATTGTTTCCGTGCGCACGCGTCGCTTCCCGATAACGAAATTACATCGTGCACACAAAAGGACATTCGGGCAATGAGCGACCTAACCTATTTCTTTAGCGATGTGCACTTTCAGACTGGAAACAGCGTTGGTCAAAAGGCATTTCTCAATTGCCTCGACACACTCCCCGAGGAGACAAGAAAAATCTATTTCGTAGGCGACCTATTTGACTTTTGGATCGGACACGCGAGATTGCCGGAGGCATACCTAGACCTTTGTGATCGCCTGCAGAGGTTAACTACCCAAGGTGTCGAGATTCATGTTTTGACAGGCAACCACGATCCTGCGCCGATGGTTCAACTGAGGGACAAAGGTGTATTCGTACATACACAGCCACAGACCATCACATTAGGCAATCTTAAGGTTTGGATTGAACACGGAGACCTCATTGACCCTAGTAGCGTACTACGACGCTACATCTGTAGACTCGCTAGACGCCCGCTAATCCATCGACTTTGTCGCCTAATCCCGCCGAATGTCGCATGGAAACTTGCAAGCTACTATACTTCGCAGCCGCATCAATACACCCTACCACTCCATCCCGAGCTCAAGACGAACTGGTTTACGGAAAAATTTCAACAGGGCTTCGACGCCGTCATCATCGGGCATTATCACCGTGCACTGAATACCCGGCTCCGAACACTCGATAAATCTCATCAACTCATTGGCTTAGGGGATTGGCTCGCCCAAATGACCTATGCACGATACGACGGTAGGATTGACCTACTTCGATTTGACCCAATTGACATGAGGTCGACTGTGGTTGTCCCTGGTGACCATTGTCCCCCATAGACCAAAAACAACTGAAGTCCTACTGATAATGTCCTCTTGCTTTGCTTGCACGAGATTTGCATCATGGATGCGGGAGGTGCCGTCAATTGAAGTTCACGGAGAAGAGAATGTCTCATCATACCCGTCTTGTACCAGCTTTGTTCATCGTAGCGCTCTCCTTGTTTGCGTGTAAAACAGACGTGCCTAACACTACACCCGGGCAAAATACGGACAGTTCAGAAAAACTCTTCGGTAAGGATGTGATCAGGGCTGCCCAAGTAGAGTCCGAAGATCTTGGGATCGCAATCGAAAAGGCGAATTCAAGTCTGCAACTCTACGAACGCGCTCTTCGCCTTCACAAGCCGTCTCAAAATAGTTCTATTTATCAGCATCTGCTGGCAGATGGCACCTCAAGGAGTCAGGCAGAGACAACCGCCCTCCTCTATTTGTCGGACCAGCGAACGGAACGCCTGATCCCCCCCAGCAAATCAAGTAGCGCCTATCCGCGGCGACATAACTTCAGCACCAAACTGAGAGAAGTATGCACCATGTCTCAAGACTTCAAGAAGCGTCTTGAAGCTGCGTTCGGAGCGCAGGTCGTAACTTCGGTCTGCCCAGACAGTGCGGCACACAGCTTAGCACTCAAACAAAACCAAGCAGGTGTAATCGTTCGAGAGGGGTTGCGCGCTCGAACCGCGACACAACGCAAGCATATTTTGTTGCTTGCCACCCTTGACAGTCCCTCAGCGTTAGCACCACTCATCGCATTACCGACAATCAACCTCGGCTCGCCAATCAAACAACTTTTTGGTTTGGACGGCTTAGACATCGCACTCATTTCCGCAAGTACACAGACACATCACCGGACCCATCTTGTTCAACTTCTCGAGAAAAACGAGTTAACCGAACGGGAGCGTTCTCGTGTTCTATTTGCACTTGCATGGCATAAGGAGCCAAAGGCACAAGCCATTGCAGTCGAGTTGTTCGGCAAAAAAAGACAATTGCTCAAGCGGTCAACTGAGTCCTTAATCGCGCTAGCAGCCAGGATCGAAAAACAGGAGACATTGCAGGCAATCCTAGAAGAAGTTTACCAATGGCCAAACGGAAGCGCACGATTCTCAGAGGTATTCAAGGCTGAGACCATCGATGCAGAGTTCTGGGGCGGCTTAATCACCCGTAGCTTAATTAAAAACGTAAACCATGGTTTGTCATGGACAGACATCGGGAAGAAGGCAATTCGTCCGTACGTTGATATCGAGACAATCTTTGAGGCGAGCGTCAAATCCACGAGCGTTGAATATCTTGTTCGTCACTTAACGCGGAGTGACGTGACTCTCACAACACGTCAGTGCAAGCTCTTCCATGGTCGGTTGAATAACACCGAACCCGGACATACTCTTGATGCACTTATCAAGCTCCTCGACCAGAACAAGTGCATCACTGACGAGGAATTAGAGACCAAAATGCGTGAAGGCAGCCCGATTGCAACGCTACTGCTCGGGCGCCGTTCGATGGACTCAAACGTATTTTTCCTCAATCGGCTGAAAGCCAAGGACCTCAAAACCGTTTGGTCTACGGCAAAGGGACTGTTGTCAGATTACCAAGCCATTCAACTTCTTACGCCGCCCAATGCCTTCGCTGAACAACTTGCTCTTCGATTATCGCCTAAGAAGGAGAACTTCTATGTACTTCGCTTGCTTAAGACGATCGTAAAAAAGATGTCGGATGACCAACGAAAGCAGTTATCAAAATCCTTCATCACTAATCTTACGCCGTACGCTAATGGTAAGATTGGGTCGATACACCCAGATGCATTGATCGTTTTTGAGCTCATAAACACACCGCAGTCCATCTCGATTATCGCCAAAACATTACGAAACTTAAAGCCCGGACAAGTTCAAATAAAGCTTATGAATCGGTTTGGGCACGTGCTTAAATGAGATCATGTCAAGCGTAATTAAACGGACACTCGAAGACGACTATTCTAACTTAGTTTCGCCTCATTATCTGGCGCATTGCGCCATTGCTCCGCTTGGAAATTCCGTTAGCGAAGCAATGCGCAACGAAATTCAACACTTCGGTGCCTACGCTCTGAAGGATTATGGGCGGATTGCAACCCAACGTTCAGACACCAAGACGATTCTTGCAAGACTCTTTGGCGGGACAGCCGCAAACTATGCCTTTATCCCCAACACAAGCTTTGGCATCAACCAGATCGCCCATGCGATTCAATGGCGAAACGGTGACCGAATTGTTCTATTCGAACATGAATTCCCGACAAATATCAGACCTTGGCTTAATGTCGCACAACGGAATGAGCTGATGGTCCACTGGCTCTCCATAAACCCGACTGACCAGAAGGAAGTCATCAACCTTGAGCGCCTCGAAGCCATTCTTAAAAAGGGCGTCCGACTCGTCTCGATGAGCGCAGTACAATTTCAGAGCGGCGTACGAATGCCTATTGAGGAGGTGTCTCGACTCTGTAAACAATACGATGCATTGTTCTGCGTAGATGCGATTCAGGCTTGCGGCTCAATGCCTTTTGACGGAACTAACTTGGACTTCTGGGTCTGCGGAGGTCACAAGTGGATGTTAGGACCTGAGGGCACAGGCTTTCTCTACATCAACGAAAAACGACTACCTTCCCTCTCACCCGCATTTTTGGGATGGCTAAGTCTTGAGGACCCACTCAATTTCTTGTTCGATGGCCCCGGAAAACTTGAGTACCACCGCCCTCTTGCCTCAACAGCGAACCGCTTTGAACTAGGCACACATAATACCATTGGACTTGCGGGTCTCAAACAAGCATGCCTCAACCTGGAACAGTTGGGTTTTCAACATGTCTTCACTACGATCCAAGACTACCATGACAAAATTGAACTTCGGCTCATCGACCTAGGGTTTCAATCCTTACGGTCCCCCATTTTAGAACGGCGTTCCGGTATCTTGAGCGTTAAGCCGCCGTCTGGTTGCGCGCTCCAGACATTCGTCGCTGCCGCCACTCAAGCCGGGGTCGTGGTCACAGCACCCGAAGGTCACCTTAGAATCGCCCCGCACTTTTGGAACTCTACCAGCCAGATCGACTCGGTCGTAGACGTATTCCGGTCTATTCTTTCTTGAATCAGTTTTGACAGGATGGACAATAAAAAGTCCCCCGACCTTGCTGCGTCAGGCGCACGATCGTTTGTTTGCACTTAGAACACAATTCCCCTGCCCGTTTGTAGATCATGAAGGGGTTATTGACCTTGCCCTCCGTCAAATATTCGATCTCTTCCCCCTGCTCTCGAGCCAGCGATTCGTGCATTGATTGCCTTAGCCCATCAAGTACCCCCTGAACCTCGAAGACCGTAAGGTCACATGCAGGTCTTATTGGGGATACGCCTGCCAAGTAAAGTGCCTCACACACATAGATGTTTCCTGCACCACACAGCACCTTTTGATCCAGGAGCACCGATTTAATCGATCGACGTGTCGAGTTAAATTGCCGAGAAAGACACTCTGCGGTCAAAGTGTCGTCGTACACATCTGGTCCGATCCCCTTTTTGACAGCCCAATCCTGCCAGTTCGAGTCGGGTAAAAGAAAGAGTTTGCCTAGCTTACGAGTGTCCAGGAACACAACTCGTTGATGTTCGAACGAAAGGACAAAACGGGCGAAACGTGCGCGCCCGCCCTGATTTTCGGCTCGAATCCATTTGCCGGTCATCGCCAGATGTACGCACACCCACTGTCCCGAAAATTTCAGAAAAAGGTATTTCCCCCTACGCTCTATCGTCGAAAGTCGACGACCTCTGAGCGAGAGAAGCGAAGAACAAACCGATTCATCGGTCTTGAGCGTATGCGTACCTAGCTGAACATCTTCAAGTGTTTGCCCAACCACCCATGCCTGAAGCTGCCGCCGAGTAAATTCAACTTCAGGTAGCTCAGGCATGATGGAGTCCTCTAGCCGTCCTCATCATCAACAAAAGGATTCTTCTTACCTTTGAAGATCAGGCGAACCGGGGTGCCTTGCACATCAAACTTGTCGCGAAATTGATTGATGAGATAACGCTTATAGGAAAAG
>JBMYRY010000102.1:0-7512 GCA_049602795.1 Bradymonadia bacterium | reverse complement strand
AACGCTCTCTGCCAATCGATGGTTAGTGATGTCATTTCAGCTCTCCGCAGTGGTTGCATCGCCAAAGCGAGCAACCACGTATCGCGGCATCGAGCCCAGTGGAAAGATTTTTAGAAAGGAAGGTATTACTTACCGAATGCTACCGCTTCCGAGATAATTCGCTCGGCGACAACCTTTAAGTCAGCTTGGTACTCACCACGAGAGAGTTTCTCTCGCAACTCAGCGACCTTTGCTTCGTCGACTTCGCTCACGCCTCGGCTGGCATCCATTACCGCTGAAACAGCTGTGTCTTTGGCAGAGATATCTACCTTCGCCGACGCTGACTCAGAACGGCTTTCGCCTTCCTTTTTCTTTACCGCTGGACGGTTCGATGACCGACCTACGTTACCCTGCGGGACTGATCCTTTAATACGAACAGCCATGTTTCTTCCTCATTTCTGACCTTATAACATTAAGGCCTCTTATCCCTTACATCGGATCATTTACGCAAAACTTAAGAAAAAACTTCAGCTTTTTCTCTAATTTTTACCCTTATTCTTAAAGGATCCTCCCGCAATTTGCCCTAGTCGCATATCACTATGCAACCCTTCTTTGTTGAATTCCTTTCGAATTCCTAAACTTAACTTACTTTAGTAGCGGTCCTGGGTCGATCGAACGACCTTTATGGCGGATCTCAAAATGGAGTCCATCGCCATGTCCATCCGCGATTGTTGAAACCTGTCCTAGTTCAACACCTTGCTCAACTCGATCCCCGACTGCCACGGTCGGATCAGCGACGCCTTCGTATGACGACACGAATCCATCGCCATGATTAATCTGGATTTCATATCGATCCGAGCTGAGTTGCTTCACCTCGCTTACTAGACCCGCACGAGACACCTGAACAGGAGCTGACTCGGTAGCCGTGTATCCGATACCATCATGAAAGGATGCTCGAGATTGGTTCGGTGCTCGATTCATACCGAACTTCTTATTCACACCGGCGCTCGTTGGTACAAGCCACTGCCCAGCAGTATTTTCCTGCGCGTAGGCTTGGCTTGCTTTTAGCTGCCTAAGTGCTTTGGGCGCCAACCCCGTCTCGAGTCCTGATGAATTACCACCAAGTTGCTCTGCAATGGTTGCGGCCAAGCCCATGGATTGATTTTGAATTGCCATCCCGGCATATTCCTGATCGAGCATGTCAGTAAACACCTGTTCACCGAAGCCCCCCGACATCATCCCATCCTTCGGAAGTGTCTGACGCATTGATTTGAAAACCTGATGCATGAAGATCGACTCAAATTGTTTCGCCACCTCTTCAATGGCTTCAGGGTCACTCTGAGCCTTCGCTTTACTGGCCATCAACGCAGCCGGATCTTTACTGTTCAAGCCAGAACGCTGAACCGATGACTCAAGGATGGCAGAATTAAACTTCATTACATCACCTCGATGGAGGCACGCAGTGCCCCAGCTTTTTTGATGGCCTGAAGGATCGTAATCAAATCTCGTGGCGTCGTCCCGAGGCGATTCAAGCCTTCGACAACATCAGCAAGGTTTGCGCCCTGAACCGTAACTAAATTTTTCTTCTCCTCTTGAACATCGATGGTCGTATTCGTTTGAGTTACCGTCTGTCCGCCGGTTAAAGGCGCGGCTGGCACTGCCTCATTCTCAGTCTTGATAGAGACAGAGATATTCCCATGAGCCACCGCAACCGGTGCAATTCGAACATCCTGCCCCATAATTATGGTCCCAGTCCGCTCGTTTACGACAACCTTCGCCGCAGAGTCCGGCGTCACTTCTAAGCGCTCAACGAGTGCGAGGAATTCTACCTGTTTGCTTCGATAGTTAGGGGGTAATTCAACCTCCACGGTGCCACTGTCTAGTGCCCGAGCGTAGTCTCCACCTAATTGCATATCGACCACTTTCGCTAAACGAGCTGCAGTGGTGAAGTCTGATTCATTTAGTTGAAGCTGAATAGATTTCTTCCCGGTCAGTGACATGGGTACCTCTCGCTCTACGAGCGCGCCGGATGAGATCCTTGCAACCGTGGGATGATTCTTAACCTCACCAACAGCACCGTCGCCCACGGAGAATCCCCCCACAGCCAAAGGTCCCTGACCCACAGCGAAAATCTGCCCATTATGTCCTTTGAGAGGCGTTGCGATCAATGTGCCTCCCACGAGGCTCATTGCATCGCCGATACTACTGACGGTCACATCAATTCGATTACCAACCCTCGAAAACGGCGGTAACTCTGCTGTCACCATCACCGCGGCAACATTCCGAAGCTTTAGTCCCTGAGCACCAACGCGCACATTATTTCGTGCCAACATGGCAACAATCGACTGCGTGGTAAATGTTGTCTTGTCAGTGTCACCAGTGCCATTCAAGCCAATGACGATGCCATAACCAATCAATTGATTAGAGCGAACACCTCTAATGGAAGCTAGATCCTTGATACGCTCCGCTTCGGTATTCGATGGCACGACAATACCAAGCAAACAGAGGCTCATTATCAATGTGTTAATTTTCATCACAACTACCCCACAACTCTAGAATGGCCACAACACATCGAGCATCGATGAGAACCATCCCTTGGAACTCGCTGCACTAAGCGTGCCACGACCGGTAAACTCGATCTGCGCGTCGGCAATTCGGCTGGACTGAACCTGTCCTAGACCATCAATATCCTCAGGACGAATAACGCCGCTAATGTAGAAATGATGCTCTTCATCATTGACCAAAACGACTCTATGCCCCTCGATAAACAAGGTGCCATTGGGTAGAATTTGACGGACCATAGAAGGCACCGTCGCCTGCAAACGATCCGAACGGCTCGTCTGACCGATACCATTAAAGGTCGAGTCATTCGTCAACCCCATGGCGGTTGCACCGTCAAAATCCGGATACTGTTTTTGTAATTTGGCGATCATGCCAAGGAAACTAGTCAACTGTGCAGTTCGTTCATCCTGCTTTGTCGCGATCGTAGATGCATTTCGATTGGCTGTCGCTTGTTCATCGATCACAACAACCACAACATCATTGACACTCTGTGCACGTGCATCAGTGACCAACCGACTACCAATGCCTCGAGGATCAAAAAGTGAACCACTCGAATTCGCAGCGTCATAAGCAGAATGGGGAACCGGTAATTTGTAGTCCCGACGCTTTTGCTTGTACGGCTTGATATGGGTCACACAGCCCGACAACATGATCAAACCAGTAATGGCTGAGATGATTCGGATCTGCCCTATAGTCAGTCTTGCTAACACTTCAGAACTCCATTTCCACGTTACCGTCAGCAGTGACTCGTCCGGTGACGATCTTTTTGCTAGACAGGTTTCTTACTCGAATAAGCTCCTGGCTCCGTCCTTTGCTCAGCGTTTCACCAAGCGTACTTAGCTGGATCTGCCCTCGTCTTGCGATGAGACGTACTCTTTGTCCACGAAGAACAACCGGCGGAATATCCAACCAGTTATCTTGAAGCGCGTCTCCACGGCGTACGCCTCGTTTCAACACTGCGCCTATGGCATCATCAATTCGTGTCACTGCATTCCGTGGTACCGTTGAACTTGCGACCCGGTTAAGAATCAAATCACCGGCTCTCACCACCGTTCCCCGCTTTCCTTCTCGGTTAAAGACAACGACCTCAGTGAAGCGATCAACCTCAACTACAGTCCGTCGAACCAATTTCTCATCCATGCCGTCTACAACAACAATGGCAAGATTGAGGGCACCATCGGATACTTGTCGTTCGTTGAACCGGACATCAATGCGCGCCGACCGAGGTAATCGGATGCGAGCTTGTTCGGGAACAGTGAGCCGAGCAACATCCGACATAACGTCGCCTAGTCGACCTTCTACCGCATCAGTCAATGCACGCTTAATCGTCTGACCATCGATTATCCGATCGCGACGCCTAATTTCGGTTTGCTTGGATAATCTCAATGTGGAACCAGCAGGCAGCTTACGCTGCACCCTGCTCCGCAAATACGCATTAGGAATAATACGGCGCTGTCCAATCGTGGGTACACGTCCTAATTCAATCTGCTGAAGAATCGCCCTATCGACTTGCCGAAAACCTTCGAGATCGGCGATATCACCCAAGGTGACGACGACGTTGTCTACGTGGGAACTAGGTCGAACAATGACCTCACCCGCGAGGACTTCGGTCCCCAAAAAGCATAGGCATAGAATTAATATAGAAGTCTTCATGTCGAAACTACCTTAATTGAGCGAGTTCACGAAGCATCTGATCCGAGGCTTGAACGGCTTTACTGTTAAACTCAAAGGCTCGTTGTGCGGTGATGAGGTTAACCATCTCTTCAACAACCGCTACATTCGACAACTCCAAAAAGCCTGCCTGCAACGAGCCAAAACCATTTTCACCCGGGGTGCCAACAACCGCTGGACCACTGGCGCCGGTTTCTTGGAACATATTGCCTCCGATGGCCATCAAGCCGGCGGGATTAACGAACGTCGACGTTTGAACCTGACCAAGTTGAACCGCTTCTGCTGTAGCATTCAGGGTTGCGCTCACCGACCCATCATCACCGATATAAATTGCAACCGCCTCATTGGGGACGACGATGTTCGGCTCCAACAGGAAGCCTTCAGGGGTCACGAGATTACCATTCTTATCAACGTGAAATGCACCATCGCGAGTGTACCCGGTCGTACCATTCGGCATTTGAATCTGGAAAAAACCATCACCATTGATGGCGACATCAGTCAAACTGCCCGTGGCTTTGATGGAACCAATTGAGAATTCCTTTTGGGTACTTGCAGTACGAACACCAATACCGACCTGAATACCCGAAGGTGCTTCGGTCTGCTGAGTGGTCGCCACGCCCGGAGCTTGCTCTTGCTGATAAATTAAATCCTGGAAATTCGCTCGCGAACGCTTAAAGCCATTGGTGTTTACGTTAGCGAGGTTATTCGACACAACGTCGATATAGGTCTGTTGAGCCTTCATCCCCGTTGATGCTGAGTGTAATGCACGTATCATTTTGCTCTCCTAAACAGACAATTAAAAATTTGATAAACCATTATCGTAACCGACCAACATCTCGTGCCGACTGCTCGTCCATCTCTTTGTAGGCTTGCATTGCACGGGTATTTAGGTCGAAAACCCGATTCGTCTTAATCAACATCGACATGGTGTGTACCGGGTTTACATTGGCAGACTCGAGATATTGCTGACGAACATCAGCATCATCCACAGGAATTGGCGCATCTGCGCCTACTGGATTCTGGTAGCCACTATTGCCAAGGCGTTCGAGCTCCTGCAAATTATTGAACCGTACAATCCCAAGCTTCGCCACAATGTCTTGACCGACAGATACGGTTCCATCGCGACCTACAGCAACCTTGCCGGCAGTATTAGGCAGTACAATGGGTGCTTCCTTCTCATCGAGTAGTGCAAACCCTTGCTGGTCAACAATGGTACCATCCTTACTGGTCATGAACGTGCCGTTCCGAGTGTAGACCGGACCATTAGGCCCCTGAACAGTGAAGAATCCCTCGCCATTAACAGCGAGATCTAGGTCATTGCCCGTAAACTTCAACGACCCCTGAGAGAACTTAGTGTACCGCTGGTCCAACATCACGGGTAGTCGATCCTCAGGAAGAAATCTCACCGGATGGTTCAACCCCATTGCTTGATTCGGATTACCTAGTGCCGTTGCGTCATTATGAATCTGTTTGTAGATCGCCTCCTGCGATTTAAACCCTGGGGTTTGAGCATTCGCGAGGTCATTGGACAACGTGTCTAAACGTCGTTCCTGATTCCGGGCACCGCCCATCGCAATATAGATACCACTTGCCATGGATATCCTCCTTCACGTGAGGCCCCAACCAAAAAAGGGGCTTGCGAAGCTACCTTATTCAAGTGGTGTGCCAACGGCATATCGGGTCTAATCTGTGGGGTTTTCCTTGTTTTTCGTCAGTATTCCGTCGCTTTATGTCGTACTATTGACGAAAGTCGACCGCTCAAACTTCCCGAGCTTTCTTCAGGAGCCCAGACATCCTCCGCCCGATATATAAGGCAAGTCCCATGATGGACACTTGAGGATTCACACCGATTGTCCCAGGCAGAACACTCGCATCGGCGACAAACAGGTTTTGAACGTGTTGACATTGCCCATTCTCATCAACCACGCCATGCCCATCTCGACCGTCCATCCGACAGGTCCCCATAAGATGAGCCGTGAAATACTCCGTTGCCTCAATACGTGGCGGTTGACTCACCAACTTTTTGAGGTCATCTGGCGAATGAAGCACCGGGTGTTCGTGAAAGGCTGTGTATACTTCATTGGCGCCCGCAGCGAAGTATAACTCTGCTAATTTTGACGCTGCCTTGATGAATTTTGTCTGGTCAACATCGGTTACATCATAGCGCACACTAGGCATCCCGAAAAAACCACGGCTAATCGAACCGGAAGATGAGTCATCCACCAGAACGCCGCCGGTCGCAATGTATTTCCAGTCTTCGAGCGATGACCTTAGCTCAGGACCAAAAGACGGAAAAATAAGTGACATAAAGGCAAATGGAATCGACCCCGGTGCAAGCAGAATCCCCTCCTTAACAAACTCAGTGCACTGCCATGCTTGGTGGGTCCCTCGCATGCTATCCACAGGCTCATCAAACCGAGCAGCAACCTTCACATTAGGATGGATCGTAAAGTGCTTTCCTACATGGGCATTGCCACGTGCTAAACCGTTGCGTTGCATTAATAAGGGGGTTTGAATTGCACCACACGCTAGGACTACAGCTTGCGCATGGACAGTGAACCGACGTGGTTTATAGGGATTTTGTATGACACCGGACACCCCAGTGACCCGACTGCCTTTCCGGCAAATCCGATCAACCTGCATCCCCGTCATCAAACGCCCTCCGGCTTTCAAGTAGCGCGGTAACCACGTAAATACCGTCGATCGTTTGGCTCCAGACGGACACCCGGTCACACAATCATTACTACCCACGCAGTGCTGCTGATTACGCTTGTTCTGCGAGAGGCGCCACCCCAGGGTGTCTGCGCCTTGCTTAAATGCCAAATTGGCGCCCCCATAGCTGCCAACATCTTGGTGCCGTGCATCGATCGTATGCTCAACCTCAGTGAAGATTTCATCCATCACAGTGTCGGTCAGCCCTGTGAGTTTTCTCTCGACTCGCCATTCATGAATCACATCTTCAGGGGTGCGCCAGCACATCCCACCATTGAGCACGGTTGTGCCCCCGAGACATTTGCCCTCCATGTAGTTGATTGGGCTTCGCCCCATGATGGCTGTCGTCCCTCCGTCTCTCATTAGCTGACTCATCATCGCGATGACGTCACCAGTATTCTCGGCGGTGGTATGATACTTACCTTCTTCTAGGACTAGCGTGCGATACCCTTGCTCGGCTAGGTGAGCTGCCACCGTGGCCCCACCAGCACCACTTCCGACCACCACAACATCAACCGAGAACTCGGTGGTTCCACCAAGCATGTATGGTGCCTCTACACGTTGGGCAACAATGGACGGCTCGGGTGT
>JBMYRY010000101.1:0-7530 GCA_049602795.1 Bradymonadia bacterium | reverse complement strand
ATACCCTTGATGGACTCTCCAGCGGCTCATTCCTGCGAAACGACCAAAATGGCACTGTTGCTGGTTCACTCACTGTAAGCGGGTTAGAGTCATCGCAGGCAATTACCATCAATGGCGCCACCGTCATTGACGCCGCTGGCAACTGGTCCGGACCGCAACCCATGACCAATACTCAGATTAGAGATGCCCTCATTCAAGTGGACGGGGCTGGTAGCGGTGTGGATGCCGATACCCTTGATGGACTCTCCAGCGGCTCATTCCTGCGAAACGACCAAAATGGCACGCTTAACGGTACCCTTACAACGACGGACCTCGTTGTAAACGCGAGCCTCGGCATCGGCACAGCGAACCCGCAAACATCACTTGAGCTAACCGGAGCGATAAAACTCGGAAGCGAGAATGAGTGCGATGCGAACCATGCAGGTGCAGTTCGTTATCTCGCAGGCGCACTTGAGTTATGCAATGGCAATGAGTGGGTACAAATTCTGACAACCGAAGAGCCACCAGGATGTACCTTGGAGCCATTAGTGGTGGATGGCATTGAAGTGCTTCACGGTCGCCTGCTGTCTTGCCGAGATCAGGACCCCATTCGAGTACAAGTTCTGGAATGTGGTAACGGTACCATCGACGAACAAGAAACCTGCGATGATGGTAATTTTGCCAATGACGACGGGTGTAATAACCGATGTCAACTCGAGTGTGGTGATGGGGTAATTGGTGCCAACGAAGAGTGCGACGATGGCAATACAATTGACACCGATGGCTGTACATCTACCTGTGTGATCGCTACCTGTGGTGACGGTATCATCCAAGACGCAGTAGAAGAGTGTGATGGAGGCCAAGATTGTTTACCAGACTGCACTAAACCGCCATGTGCCATGACCGGTGGCTGTCCAGCGCTCGATTTTGTGCCCATCACTGGAGGCGAATTTTCAATGGGTTATGCAGATGGTGCGTTGAATGAACTGCCTGTGCACGCGGTCACGGTGGGTGATTTCGAAATCCTAAAGAACGAGGTCACCGTTGCACAATACAAGCTCTGTGTAGATGCAGGCGTATGCTCTGAGCCCAAACAGGGCGAGTTAGAACTCAATTGGGACCGAGCTGATCGAACCAACTATCCCGTGAATGGTGTCAGCTGGCATCAGGCCCGACAGTTTGCAAACTGGGTAGGCGCGGACCTGCCGAGCGAAGCTCAATGGGAATATGCTGCCAAGAGTAGTGGGCAGGATCAGCTCTATCCATGGGGTAACGAGATCCCTGATTGTACATTGACCCACAACTACACCTGTCCTGGCACTACAAGTGCTGTCTGCACTCACCCAACAGGAAACTCAGCCGACGGTGTGTGCGACCTTGCTGGAAACGCGTGGGAATGGATACTCGATAATTACCATCGTGACTATACGAACGCGCCTGTCGATGGGTCAGCATGGTGCAACCTCGTGGATTGTGCCGATGATGGCGTAACACGAGTCTGGAAGGGAGGTGACGGTTTATCCGATGTTGAAAAACTTCGTGCCAGTGCACGCGGATACTACGACCCAGCTCTACAAGCAGCATGGATGGGCTTTCGTATCGCTCGCTAATCATCTCGGCATATCACATTCAGTCAACTTGCCATCCGCACCGGGACAACGACACCAGTCTTCTATCGTTAATCATGAGTGTTCATGAGTCATCCCACATCGCTAAAAGATTGAATTCGTTTCCTTTTGAATGGCGCTTAAAACTTTTCCGCCCACGGCTCAGTCCGATAAACGATACACCTGACATGCATTTCGACAAGTAGTATTCTCGCGATACCGAGCAGCGATGAAGAAGCAGTCGCACCATGCATGGACACACCTCACTAGTCACCGATTTAAACGATTCAAGAAAACACTTGAAAGGCTATACCCGAGGGGGGTATCTAGAGGGTATGTTGAGACCACTGTATACATACCTCATTTCGAGTCTATTCATTACCCTCATGTCCGTTCATGTCTATGGACATCCGGTCACGTTCAAGAATGGTAGCGCATTCACAATGCGCAGCATGCCCAATAATGTGTCAGCAGAATTCAATTATACATTCCACCCTAAATGGGCGGTCACAACCTCGCTACTGAATCGGCAAATCGAGGCTGAGGAATTAAAAATGGGTTCGATTGGTTTGAATTCATTAGTAAAGCGTTGGAACTACAAACATAGCCAGGCCAATGTTTACCTTTTGAGCAGCGTGGGTCTTCGAATCGAAGAGTCGCCCGATGACCCTGTTTTTGGTGGAGGACTACAACTCGATTACGAAACAACCACCTTCTATACGGCACTTCGGGGCAATCTGCGGTACGTCAACGGTGAGCAATGGTCTGACCTTGTCTATCGAATTGGCGTTGCCCCCTATGAAGCAGGCTATAAATCGCTTCAATCTTGGCTTATTGGACAGGTGATGTATATGCGCGCACCAGGGGGATACATGCTCCGACCAATGGGTCTGTTGCGATTCTTTTATCGAACGGTCCTTTGGGAGGTTGGCGCAGACTCCATGGGTTTGCCGTGGTTGCAGTTAATGGTCCATTTTTAGGAGATGACATATGAAGCAATTTCTCTCAATCGTGATGTTGTTCAGTGTGCTAACCAGCTTTGTTTATGCCAATGAAGCGCAGTCTATCAGAGTACATGTCGAGGGTATGGTCTGTGCATTCTGCGCTCAAGGTATTGAAAAACGAATGAACAACATTCCGGGCGTTGTCAGTGTAGAGGTCGACCTTAAAACTAAGGTTGTATTAATCCAAACCGATTCGGCTACCAAGATTTCTGACGCTCAGCTCACCGCTGCAGTTAAGGAAGCGGGATACAACATCCGAGAGATTCAGCGCCCGAGTGCGAAGACACGTGTTAAGCCAGCGGCGCAAGAAAGTATCGAGCAGCAACCATGACTCAAGCCGTCAAAGCGTTTTTTGCACTCTTCGCCTCCGTTGGGACACTTTTTTGCTGTGCCTTGCCGGCGACATTCGTCCTTCTTGGCGCAGGTGCGACCTTCGCGAGCTTAACTCAGTCGGTTCCCGGCTTACTTTGGTTTGGTGAGAATAAGGAGCTGATGTTCATTTTAGGTGGCGTTGGCAATGGTATCGGTCTTTATTCACTCAGCTATAGCAATGTAACTGCCTGTGAGATCACCGACGGTCAGCCCACGGATTGTGAAACCACCCAGAATTGGAGTAAACCTGTTCTGTACATTTCCGTTGGATTGTATCTAATCGGGCTCGTATTTGCCTACGTACTGCCTTGGCTAATGAAATAACTCACTAAGGAGTTTGACAATGTCTAACTGCACACACCCAAGTCATCGGTCGGAACTGAGTCGACTTAGCCGTATCAAAGGACAACTCGATGGGATTGGACGAATGATTGAAGAAGGGCGATACTGCCCAGATATTTTAGTGCAAACACGGGCTGTTAGCGCGGCAATTCGCTCGCTTGAGACCGCCTTACTCTCTCGACACATTAACCATTGCGTCGCCCAAGCCTTCACTCACAGTGACATGGACGAACGAGAGGCAAAAACGGCTGAGTTGTTGGAAATTTTCGCTAAGCGTTTAGATCGATAGCCCGATCGATCACTTGTACTTTCCGAGTCACGTTCATCGCGAACACCTCGTCGAGGATGGCGAGGGCTCGCTCATGATCAAAGCCCGTGCATGAATAAAAGTCGAAGGTAAAGAAGCCAGCCTCTGGAAACGTGTGCAATGAAAGATGAGATTCAGCAATCAGAGCGAATGTTGAGTAGCCAAATTCTTTGTTTTCTCGTGAGTCGAGCTGGTCAGCAAGGACCCTTGCGGTCTGGCTGTCTTGCAGTCCTTCCGCTTTGAGTGATGCTAACACCCGGTGCATTTCACTGGCTGCGTGAGGAAAACGCACCCCCACTGGTGGTAAGACCATCGTCATACCCGCCGATTCAGCAATTTGGGTTAAGCACGACTGTCCAATCATCAATTCAACAAGCGCCTTATGATTGGTACACTTCGTATCGACCAATAAATGCTTCCCGTCATACACGCTCATAAAAACATCACCCTTCATTCTATCTTGCCAAGTTGTAGACACCGTCACCCAAGCACAGAACCTACCGACCGAACAGGCCCAGACCGCAGTGAGTATTGCTCGCCGAAACTCAGCGGTAGAGTCACCTCAAATCCCTCATTCCGCGAGTCACATCTCGCTGACCAAGACCCACTTCATCTTGATTGGTTTAGAGGACAGACTCCAACTGAACAGCATAGAGAACAGTTTTTGATACAGATCGCAAAAACAAAACTCGCCAAACTGGCTAGAACTGTGTAAAAACGCCACACAAAACTACCCGCAAGTAGATTGAAGTTTGGAGGCGCTTATGAATCATTATCGCACATATCTCATTCTCGTATTCTGTATCTCCTGCTCAGCATCAGAGAACGAAGTGAACACTGATTGCCGAACCATGACCCAGCAATGCAGTGAGAACTTTGAATGTACGATGGACAATGAGGGTCGCTACGCATGCAGTCCTATTGCCAATGAGACTCATTCCGATGCAGGTCTATCGAACGATGGAAATGCAGACGTGGGTCAGAATACGAATGTGGTCGACGCATTCATGTCATCGGATGCTGAGAGTAGCTCTGATGAAGATGCACGGATGGTTGATCAATCACCTTCGACAGAAGATCAAGGTATTGCATCCGTTTCCGATGATGCTGCCAATTCGAGAGACCTGACAGACTGCACTCAAATCGGTTTGGTCGGACCCGTCTTACCCGCAGAAGCAGGACATCGCGCAGCCACCGTTTTCACACCACCACAATACCCATTTGCCGTAGAAGCAATCGGATATGAGCTGTTGACATCGGAAGAGAGTCCGAGTTGTTCCAGTCGATTTGCCCATAAGCTGGAATTAATGGTCATTAATGGCGCAAATGGTTTGCCTTCTGACCCCGAAAGAGAAATTCAGCGGTTGCGCACATACGATGTCCCCGAAGACACCGGTCCAGATGATGGACGGGCAATACGTGTCACCTTGCCAAATCCGCTCTATCTCATCGAAGGAGAGAGACTCGTTATCAGTATTGAGTTAGCCGCTGAAGGTGAAAGGCATCTCTGTTTGAGTCGGTGTATGGACCGAGATGCGCCGCCAGGCACTGACTGGTGGTCTAATGCAGCCATACCGCCCTACTCGTGGAGCGACTTAGTCGTTGAGTATGGATTCAAAGGCGAACTGCGGATCCAAGCCTATGAATTACCAAATGCCTTCGATTAACGACGCCGTTTAGGTGTTAGAGTTCGATTGTGGTGTAGCACAATTCGGCACTCTATCCCTCCTCCGTCTTACTGAAATTAATCGGACGAAAGCATCTGATTGGTTCGAACCAACTTCTGATTGAGTTCGTCAAGGTGGCGAATGAAAGGCTGAATGAGCGCCTTTTCAAGACCCTCAGGAGTTGTAGCGGGATCATGCAAGTGAATAATCCGTAATTCATCTCGAAAGGTAGTGAAAATCACGACTGCTTTTGCCGGTGGGAGGAGATGAGGAAAATTAATAAAGTCTTCAACTTCCACGTCACCGAAGCGTTCGAGTTCACTCTGCCATGGTACTTTACCCGGATTCGTCACCGCCAAGTCCGTTTTGTTAATCAGCTTAAAGACCATCCCAGCTGTTAATTTTACCGGCATTACTCTCGCCAAAGATCCATAAAGCCCAAGGCGGTAGAGCTCCGGTAAAATCGCGCCAGTTTTCTGTTTCTTTAGACGTCCCGATAAGACTCGCAAGGCCAAATCATCGTCCCATGTTGGGTCAATCGTGAGTTGGTTCGGGACCACCAAGACGTCAAAGACCTTCTCGACATCGCGATCCGCGAAGGGTCGAAGGGTTGCGAAATCATTGACCCTAAACGGCAGATGACCTCGACCATTCAAGAGTTCACGCCGAGCTCGGGTCAGGGCCACCAAGAACAACGAGTGTGCTGTAACACCGTGATGGCGTGCCTGTTTGAGTGACTGGGTAAGGATACGATTTGGCACCCGAGTCACTGAGACGGCAGTGGGCTTAGTGATCTTCGCGGCATCCAGATCTAATCCCATACCTGGCTCAACCACATCTCGTAGAAGACGTCGAGCGGCCTCGAACATAAGACCGAGCCGTTGACGGATTGAATGCCGATGAAGAAATACATCTTTCAATGGGCGCTCCAATGGTTGCCGGACCACGCCGCTCCAGGTTTGCCCATTGATTAAGGCTGTGTACGCTTGACCTATATCTGCAGCAAGTCGCGTCCCTGACCATGCATCGGTGACGGAATGAGGTGCGCAGATTTGTAGATAGCTTTTCTTCGGCCCCTGAGTGTAAATGAATCTGACCTGACGGCCGTTCTTCGGCAAAGGCTCACGCCATAAGTTATCGCACAATGCTTGCAATACCGTCTCGGGCTTTGAGCGACGAGTTCGATTAATCCGCAAGTCAACCGGAAGGGGTTCCTCCGCGAGTTGCCAATGAGGACGGCCTGCCCGAGACACCACAGCGGCATTCAACAAAGGATGACATGCCAAAGCGAGTTCGATCGCTCGACGGAGTTGGTCAACATCAAGGTGCCCACCGAAGGTGAGCAATTCACCGCTGTTCGGATTTGTGAGATCGCCTAAATAGTGAAATGCCAATTGAATCGGATTGAGGGGTCTCAACTGACTCATTTTGGTTTGAGTTCCAGCAAGAATACGTCTCCAAGGACCGGCACCCATTGTCGAAAGCGACATCGAACGTCATACCCGTGCATCGCACCTCGATACAAATCCAGTTCAATTGCCGGGAGAATCAACCGTATTGAACCATTCGGCAACAGATGATCGACGGCGTCGTTAAGAAAACGCTTCACAACTTCGCCTCCTTCTCCCCCTAAATAAGCAGCTTCGGCTGAAGACTGTGGCGCACCGAAATGAAAGGGTGGGTTGAAAAGGATTTTGTCAAATTTACGTCCCAACAAGCCGTCGAATAGATCGCCCACGACAGTTTCCGGGCACGACACCTGGTTTAGGTCGGCATTCTTTTGAACACGATCGGATGTATTTTTGAGAAGGTCACTCGCGGTCACCGTGGCGCCTTTTCGAGCCGCAAGCAAAGCCCACACGCCGCAGCCTGTGCCCATGTCCAGCACCAAATGGTGTGGTTTAATATCACTAATCCCCGCGGAGAAAAGCTTAGAAAAGGACAATCCCGGTAAAGGCGCCGGGTTACACACACCCGGATCAATTTCGAGCCTCAGACCGCACAGTCGAGCGGACTTAATCCTCGAGCCGAGGCTCATTAACCCGACTAGAGACTTAACTCTGAGCTCATGCGAAAAGCTAGGCTGATAAACGGACTCATCGCAGTCGAATGATTCGTTGGACGAACGAACCGTCGACTCAAGGTCGATCTTCGTAAGAAACATAATTGACACTCCTCCTCGCCGTTTGAGAGTGTTCGTCACCATCGATCGTTACATAACAAAACCCAAAAAGGATCCACAGAACGATCGC
>JBMYRY010000100.1:0-7552 GCA_049602795.1 Bradymonadia bacterium | reverse complement strand
AACCGCCCAACCCTTGAATCACCAGCCGCCAAACACTGCCCTTCCGTTGATCGAGCGATGGTACATAAAGATTCATAGTTGGCGTTATCACCGGCCCCAACAGATAACACTCTAATGCCACTACGCCTCAAGCGCTCAATGTGAACCGCACGTTCCTTTTGATCTGCAAACTCACCGTCGCTCACAAGGAGTAGATACCTATGCATTCCGATGATGGGGGTCTTCACGGTCCAATCGACCACGCTTGAAAATCTTGTACCACCACCCATTGATGTTGGAACGGACCATGGCTCACTGCGCCACTGTTTGACCGATTGATTATCTACAATCGTCGTTATCTGTGAATCAAAACTCGCTACACTGATTCGATCATTAGGCAACATTGACGACAACCATTGGGGAACCACAGTGACGAAGGCATTCGCGCCGCTCCCACCCGCCTTCTCAGACATGCTCCCACTTGTATCAAGAGCAACACTCAAATGCGTTCGAGACCGTTTGTCCTTCGGTCTCATTCTGAATGGAGCTACAGTTTCAAGTTCACTTTGCGC
The DNA here is from genome assembly GCA_049602795.1 of Bradymonadia bacterium. Taxonomy (GTDB): domain Bacteria; phylum Myxococcota_A; class Bradymonadia; order UBA7976; family UBA1532; genus JBMYRY01. Next base: position 7,001 of record JBMYRY010000100.1, on the reverse strand, counting down.
CCAATTCCCGTTACCAAAGGCAGCTTCGCGACCCATCAGAATGAGAGTGCCTCCGTTCTCCAGCCACCGAGATAAGCCTCCAAGGATCGGCTGAGGAATCGCGCTCAAGACTTGGTCACAAATGACCGTAAGCTGAACGTTGGAAAAGTCACCAACACCATCGAAGCCTATGATCCGATGAAATTTGGATAGGTGTTTGCGTAACGAGGAATCACACCGTCCTAGGACGAGCGCATCACTTCGGCCCGGGCGCTCCACAACGACGTGCAGCCGGTTATTGCTAATATTGGAGTCCATTGGAGACTCCACTTCAATCACTTCTACGTCACGCTCCGTGCGCGGCATCAACGCCGAAACGGAGAACTCACCACCTCGGCTAAAACTAAATTTCTTTTGCTTTCCACCCACCAACAATTGCCCATCAATCGCCCCAGGCGTTTCCAAGATCGCTCGAACATAAAGCCCTTCATTCATTTCGACTACAGTGGCGGCGACTATTCTAAGGTCAATCCCAGACATCGGTACAGTAAGGACAGATACGGGCTTCGAATAGCTTATCTCACTCAATGGAAACCTCGCATCAGTGATCAGCACAAACTCATCGGCGTCGATATCCACTTTATCGATGCGCTCCAAGATTTGTTCGACGTTCATAGATGACGCGACCACATTGATCGGATCGGTTAATTTACTCAGGCGAATGATGTCATCGGCAACATCAACCCGCTGAGGTAGTACCCCGGTGAGTTTACTCAGTGTGTTGAGTTCAACATCGGCATCTTTCATTGATGGTGACACATCCATAAGAACCGCCACCTTTGGCACGCGACCAAATCCTTTTTTTTCGCTTAACGGAACCATCAACAATAAAGCGAGTGCCCCGAAGTACCACCAGCGTCGATTCCCAAAGACGAGCAGGGCTAATAGCACACAGACAGCACTCACAAACGATACATAATTCACAGTTGCCGGTGATGCTGGTGACCCTCCGTTGAGCAGAGTACCCGTTGGCACATCACGTTTGCCCTGACCTACATCTCGAACCATCAGCCACATAGAATGGTCCTCATCAAAAACTCGATATTTGCCCACTTGGTCCAATCCACTAATTGAAATCACCCCGTTCGCTGGGGTCAGCGTTTGCTCTACGCCGTCCGGAGATACAACGCGAACTGGACCCGAGGCATTGAAGCTCACCACTTGACCGAGAATCACCTCCCTACACGACCGACTTTGCTCGAGGAGATAATCACCAATTTTCAACATCAGTACCGGCCAACCGGCTGTCTCAATTAGGTCGGAGTCTTTTGGCTCGAAACCGAATATCAATCGCCCAACATCTCCGTCACGATAATAGGCAATTAATGTGTGTTGATCACCGAACAAGAAAGGCACTCCGCTATTCTTCAATTCTGTCCATCGGTACGCTTGCGCCACGGGCAGATTAAGACCGTCCACCAAACTTAGCTCGACGGGGTCAAAACGGGTCGCCTTCTGGAATGAGACAGCAATTCGCCGAATCGGAAAACGCAACGCATCATCATGTCGACTGACCTCAGAAGTAGCCGGCTCTCTTTCAAACACACCGCCCTCATCGACGATCGTTATCGCGGGGTGCAAGGCAAGCCCCTGTTCCAATACTAAAGGCAAACGCCCTCTAGCTAACTCTAACCTGCCCGCCCCAGGTCCGCAGATAAAATGCGGGCGCTCCTCGCCCGCCGATACACTGATCCAGTCCACGAGCCCCAATTCAGCCGACAACAGCCCGCCAAAGGTGGTCCTCATCATGACGTCATTGGCATTCGAATCCACAACTCTGACATCCGTCTGCGCCGTCTGTACACCAAGTTGCCAATCATTTCCGGTTCTACGTATGCCTGCCCCACGGATCTCAGACAACGTCGACTTGCTTGTTCTGTAGATGGTCTCGTGACCGGGAAAGTGTTGCTGAGCAAAGCGAATTGCACCAGTCCAATTGGGGGGCGTATCCACAGGCGGAATTGCTGAAGAGTCGCTAAAAACTGAGGGATGAATACCAGCTCTAATTAAAGGACTACCCCTGAACGACTCCTCTAATTGAATTGGACCGTCAGTGAGAATAACATTCTGAGTATTGGTAGAGAAATTCGCGCCCGCCAAGACTAAACAAAACAGCAGTAAACAGTTCAACAGGTCTTCAAGCGATAATGTTACTAAGCGTTTCTCCCCTCCGGCACCAGGGGCTTCCTCCACCAAAAAGCCGCCTGTAAAAGGCACATTGGCATCTTTATCACGTCGTCTAAGCAGCCATAAGTAAAGCGGTAAGGCAATCGCTGAGAACAAGAATAAGGGCGTTACAAAACTCATCCAGGCACACGGGATGGGCGAGCGGCCTCGCGGAGCATCATCCACTCCTTAAGTGAACCAGTATGGTCATCAGCGGACCAATCAATGAATAGCTTCCCTTTACGTCGACACGTCTCTCTAATCTCATTTCGAAATTGGTCCAAACGATATTGCAATAGGGACCCCTCGTCCACGCTCGAGACCGCATGGGTTTCCGGGTCGAAATAACCTCCATCGGGTACCTGCGTATCAACGATTGAACTCACCCGAATACAAGTGAGGGCGAGTTGAGTTTGAACCTCTATCGAATCCAGATCACGCAGGACATCTTTCCACATGAAGTCGCTCAATACGCAAAGTTCGCCGGCAGTGCCCGGTCCAATGTACTTAAGCGAGTCAATGTGCTCGGTGCCTTCACAGCGGTAGTGCACAAGCCAATCTAGGCAGCGCTTAATCGACGACCCATCCATGACGGAAGGTGCCCACTCAATTCCTTTGGGACCAAAAACCAGAATCGAAGCATCAAAACCATTGCGAACGCAGAGCCCTTGCAGGATGAGCGCACACTCAATCGTAGTCGTCCATTTTTCTTCAGTGCCCGCTCGCATGGACCCTGAGCCATCCAAAGCCAAAATAAGTTGCTTTGTTCTCGCCTGACTAAAGCGTTTTGTCCAGAGCCGCTTCGTTCGAGCATAAACCGACCAGTCCACCATGCGAATGTCATCTCCCACCCGGTAGCGGTCAAAAGCATGAAAGTCATCACCCTGACCAACTTGAGCAGTCTTTACTTCGCCAGTCATACCGCATATTGACTGAGTAAATGGGACAATACCCGTCACCTCAAATCGAGAGATTTCTCGCTGAATACGCTGCAGGGTGGATGCAGTCATAGCCTCAACTGAACAACCGGTCGGCAATATCAGTCAAAATCGCCGTTGATGTTTGACCATCGGCTCGCAGGCTTGTCGGCACGATGATACGGTGATTGAGCACCGGTACCAAAAGGGCCTTTATATCCTCCCGGGTTATGTTAAGCCGACCCGCAAGGAGAGCACGCGACTGACATGCTCGATATAGATCTTGTGCGGCCCTCGGACTCGCTCCCATACCTGTTACATGACCAAAAGCAGAAACCTGGCATCGCACCCACGTTTGCTCCACAGCTTCACTCATCATCTGAACCAAGTCTGAAGAGGCAAGTATTTGCTTCGATAGTTCATTAAATCTTGTCAAATCGACGCCCCCAATCACCGGTTCCAGTGTGGTGAGATTCTCAGCCGGACGCACGGTGATAATTCGTGCCATATCGGCTTTAGCGGGCTTCGTAAGTTCAATCCGCATCATAAAGCGATCCATCTGCGCTTCTGGCAATGGATATGTCCCCTGCATATCTATAGGGTTCTGAGACGCAAAGACAAAGAAGGGACTCGGTAGGTGGGTCGTTTCTCCAGCGACTGTTACATGCCCTTCTCCCATTGCCTCTAAGAGTGCTGCCTGCGTTCTTGGATTAGCTCTATTGATTTCGTCCGCGAGTACAATATTGGTAAAAACCGGACCTGGTTCAAATTGCGTAATCACGCCGCCATCAACTTCCGCTAGGCGTTCTCCCCCAAGAATATCGGACGGCATCAAATCCGGGGTAAACTGAACCCTACGCATCTTTAACTTCGTCAACTTGGCGAGCGTCTTGATCAGGAGCGTCTTGCCTAACCCAGGCGTTCCCTCCAAGAGCACGTGTCCCTGCGACACTAGGCAAATCAAGGTCAAATCAAGGGCTTCATCTTGCCCAATGATCCACTGCCCTAAGATATCGCGGACTGACAGTAGTTGATTACGCGCCGTAGCAACATCTCTTTCGAAAGAAGCGCTTTGATCTATTCTCTGCGTCTCAAAAACCATTCACGGATTGCCTCATGGTATTCCACTGGGTACTTCTCTGAAGGGTCTAAACGGTCCTGCTTCAGCAACTTAACTGTGCCCTTTAATCGCTTACCTGTCAATTTCAGGTCCGACGGTTGACGCTCAAGGATCTCGGAATTGGATGTCGTATTGTCAACGGTCTGTGACTTCCCCATCATCAGACGACGTTTAGTGCCTGTATTCATTGCTTCCTGGCCCTTGGAGCCGGAAGTCTCCCGTGACCTACTCCTTGAGTCTGATGAGGGATCTGGATCACTCGATTCGGTCAATCGACGGTCGTTCTTATGAGCTTCGACACTCGATCTCGCAATCTCAACTGCCGTTGTGTTTTGAACATTGGGCATTTCACTCCGCATGATCGTGACATCATTTTCCAGCCCCCCCCACAAAGGTAGGGCCCAACCACAAACAGCCACGAGAGCAAACCACTTTCGCCCAAGGGTTAAGGTACTCTCGTAACGCTGTAACTCTGTGATCGCTCGTATTCGTAATGCCTCGACAGGTGCCGCAGTTCCCCTTCCCTGCTCCACGGCACATAAAAAGTCAGGATCGTCGCCAAACTGTCGATTTATCAGTCGAGCCACAGCCGTGGAGGAAGTAGGCAACAGGAGCCAAACAAGCCAAACCACCAGAAGCGTCGACACCTCTGCTGGTAAAGAAAACGCCAAACTAAATAAGGCAATGAGTCCCCCGAGGATACCGACAGGTATAAAGCTTCGAAACAACCGCTCCTTACGGGCGAAACGACGTAAACCCCGTTCAAGCTCTTTCCTGCTCATCCCACTAACTCAGTCCAGCCATAACTTGATACGAGAAGTGTACCGACTACTGAACCAACAACCACAAGATAATCTGAACAAAGAGCCGATAGAAGAACGGCAAACGTCAATGCAAGCAAAGGTATGGATAGACTCATAAAGATGTCGCTCGTGGTGTTAATGAAGGGAACACCCACTAATTCAGCGGCCCACTTCCACGACGGAAGAGACAACGCAAGTGCAAAGCCCAGCAAAATGAGTCCGCAACAGGCACGCGACCATAATTGCCCAAGACGCCCTTCACTTTCGCAGTACGCAAAGCCAACCCATGTGATCAGAGACACCGCAACGGCTACTCCCCAAATAAAGCCTCCCCAGCCCAAGAGAAAATCAGACCAACGAGTGCCATCAACTAGCTTTGACCAGTGAGCGCGATGAACCGACGCACCTACAATCCAAATCGGGTAAATGATGGTCGTCAGGACCAAACCAACCCATCCTTCGCGGAGGCTCTGTTCAAGTCTGAATCGCATTAACTACTCCAGCCTTGGGCACTCAATATGCGCTCCCTAAAGCCTTCGTCGTCCCGTTGGATAAAGACATCGATCCCACCTTCCTGCATAACAAGCACACGGTCACAGACCGTCGCAATGAACTCAGCAGAGTGGTCGGCAATGACGAAGGTTGTGCCTTCAGATGCCCTGAGTTTGACCTGAGCCCCCAATTGCCGTTGAGAAAGACCATCAAGACCATCAGTTACTTGGTCGAGACAATACATGGGGGCTCGACGGCAGAAGGCAAATGCCAATTCGGCACGACGGCGCTCTCCCCATGAGATCTGATCCATTCGTTGCGCCGGCGCCGGAACCCATTCGCGGTACTCACCAAGTCGTGGCTTGATCAAATCAAGGTCAATCCCGCCGGCAAATGCGCAATAGTCAAGCCACGCCTCGAAGGTCAAACGCGAATGCGCTGAAGCGCCATGCCTGTATAAGACGACGCTCTGCCTCAGCAACGACTGCTCCTTTGTCTGTTCCTCTCCGCGAAGCAGAACACGTCCCCGTTTAGGTCCCAGCATTCCAGAAAGGAGCGCGAGTAGAGCCGATTTCCCAGACCCGTTTCTACCAATCACACCTAAAACTTCGCCCCGGCGAACATTCAGGGACACTCGATTTAGGATACAGTTACCATCGTGCTCCACGACCACTGATGCGAGTTCTAGCACCATTCTTCTCCAGAAAAAATCTGATGTTGAACTGTCACCTGATTCGGATAGGAACGCAAGCAGGCAACGTACTTCCAACCAAAATTCGCACCATAACGAAGCACGCATAAATCGATGCGCCCTTATGGTGCGAATTTTCACCTAACTGCACGTCACAAGAATTGAACTCGAATGCCTAGCAAAAAGCCAAGGCGGTCCCTGAAAACAAGGTTAAGCGATTAAACAGCAAAATGATGGTCATTCCCATGTCGTTCTGATTCCGTTCGGCGGGCAGTGCTGACTATCATGTGGTTCGATGAACTCAGCCAGAATGGGTACTCGAGTTCTCTGTGTCAAAAGGCCGGACTTGCCCCACCATCTTTCGTCAAGTCGGATAGCAACTCAAAAGATAGGTTGTTCACTCGCTTCTGTCGGCAAATCAACGTGAGTCTTGATCGCCGCTGCAGCTGCTTCGTTCCAACCATCGAGGAGTTCTAATTCACGACGCTGGGCATCGTTTGCCAAAAAAGCATCAAGCACTGGTGCACCTGAACGAGTATCTATGCTCGCGACAATACGTTGGGGAGACGTTTTGAAAATCAATTCCAGGTTTACATGATTACGACTACGCATCATGACCCGACTTGTGGCCATGTCGAACAGGATGCTCAACGCGATGACCAACGCACCAATCACGCTCAACGTCGTGTCGGCACCACGTAAGCCCACGAACAGGAAATGCCCGCCAATAAGCCCCCCTGTAATCAGGGAAAGCATTGAAAACACCAAGTAAA
>JBMYRY010000099.1:0-7645 GCA_049602795.1 Bradymonadia bacterium | reverse complement strand
ACGAGCAAACGGTCATCGGGAATACCATGACACACGACTTCATTTACGGATGTGCATAGTGATTTTGGAAACCCATGATAATTCAAGGGACTCGGATACGCCCCAAGTTCGATACATTTAGCGTGCGCAATACGATCGAGTTCATCGGTGGACATACCAGGCTTGACCGCGTGAAGGACATGATTCAAGACCGTGCGTGCAACCTGACCAGCCTTACGCATGCGCACGATCTCTTCGGGTGTCTTAACGCACGTTCTCGCGCGCTTCTCCGTCGGTCGCCCCCCGTGTGCATATGATGGTCGGGCAATGTCCTCTGGAACCGATTGCATGGGTGATACAACGCCCTTCAGCACCAAGGGTCTTGCGGTCTCATTCAAACGGCTGCCACTCGTGTCTGACGGGACCGGTTCCCCCCAATGACACTTCTTATATTTCTTCCCGCTGCCACAAAAGCAGGGATCATTTCGGCCTAATTTCCCCATGACAGTCTCACTTTGATTGGGTGAACAAAATGCTTCGAGGTCTCATTAATGGACCGGCAAGGCCTTATTTACGACGCACATTGTTCAGAAATCAAGTGTGATAAGCGAATCACCTCAATCACATCAGACTCACTTGGTAAGGACCAACCAATCTCATGACCCGCAATCTTAGCCCGAAACACCTCCAGATCCGCCTGAAATAGTGCCATAGGCTTTCGGTTAATTTTCGGAGAAATGACTCGCCCATCGCGGTCATAAATCGTGAGGTCCCGTACGCGCGGGCAATCGACCTGTCGGGTGTCAACAATCGAAATCTCGATGCCTGTTTCCGTGGTTAGTTCGACGCTTAATTCATACCCGTCTGCTTGCCGTCCAAGAGTTGCTCTCGTTAGGGACAGATTGCCAAAAAGATGATGCAATGCCTGTAGGCGCCCATTAAGCAGACTACCCCATCGACCTGCCTCTGCCTCTTCACGCACCCAACGGTAATAACCACCGGCCATGCGCACATGCGCATGGCACCAACGCGCTTGGCTCATTTCGCGATATGCTTGGTGGCTAGGCGTCATCAAGCCGATGAATTCGACGTGCAATACCCGTTGGCGACGTCGAGCCAATTCAAATAGCGTCTCCGCTTCGCCTGCTGTCGCCGTAAGAGGGAATTCGACTAAAACATGTTTACTTGCATCGAGGGCAGCGTACGCCATCTCATAGTGCGTCTGATTTGCCGTACACACTACAACCGCCAGAACAGTTGGATCAGCTAACTGACGCTGAAAATCTTCCTTAAAGGTGCTCGATCGGGCCGGTAGCAGCACACCTTCCAGTTCCGAAAAGGCGGCTAAACTACGCATTCTCGCCTGCCCAGCCCTACCGCCTCCAACAACTACGTAACGATTCATGACGTTGCCTCCGCGCTGACTGGGAAACGTGTTAGCCCAATAATGCAATCACTAAAGGCGCACCGACAAAGGCCCCCAACGAAGAGCCGATCGTTGCGAGAGCAGCAACCAACAGCACTCGGCTAAATGAATTCTTGTACACGCCAGCAAGCGTAAGCATATCCTGACTCAGCCTCTCCGCGTCTTCTACCGTGGGCTTTCTTAACCATGCCTCGACCAACCCAACCACCATACCTGCTCCAATTGTTGGGTTCAGAGACGTGATCGGAGACGCGATAATCGCCGTAAGAATGGAGAGAAACTTGGCGCCACCGATTGCAGCCAATAGACCAGCCATAATGGAATTGGGAAGCACCCATGCCCAAAACATCTCTTCAAGATTCTGACCAGCATGTTTTTGATAGCCGAATGCAAAAGCGCCTACAACGAGTGCTGGGATAATCCATTTAAGCCACTTTGTCCATGAGCTGCCAACGGGAATTTCGCTTAACTTTTCGCGGTCAACCGGTTCGCCGCGACGCGCAACCATTCCGGGCACATGACCAGCACCGACCACCGCAACAATCTTCTGACCTGGCGCATCATCTATGGCCGACATCAAAAATTGATCACGTTCGTCGATCAGTGGTGTCTTTACTTGGGGCATGAGGCGGGCAAATTCAGCCATCATCTCGGAGAGATGGTCCTTCTCTTTGAGCTTTTCCAACTCTTCCTCAGATAACTCTTCGTCACTGAATACACCGCCAAAGAGTCCGCTCAGCACTTTGATCCGATTCCAAAAGGAAAGGTTCGCCCATGTTCTCTTCAATGTTGCCTGAATATCACGATCGACAAGCACAAGTTCTGCATCAACGATATCGCTCATTCGAATGGCTTCTCGAAGTTCAGCACCGGGTTCAACCCCAAACTTTTCCCCCATTCGTCGCTGATATGAAGACAGCGCCAAGCTACTGAGTAAGAACAAGACTTTCTTCTGCTTTATAATCTGGAAGATATCGAGTTTCTTCCACCGTGACGAATCGACCATCGACTCATAGCGCCCTTCACACAGTTCCACGCACACGGTGTCTGGCTGTATGCTTTCGATGGTTTGACGCACTTCTTCCACGCTCTGTTTAGAGATATGTGCGGTGCCGACGATATACACGTCGCGGTGACCGTCTTGGAGATGAGTTACGTTGGGTCCTAGTTCCATGGTTGGCACAGTACAACCACGACGGTCCTAGAGTCTAGCTGTAACGACCGTCGGGTTGCTTTTTCGGTAAGAAGACTAGCTGAGGTTGCAAACGCTTTCGAGAATCACTCGGGTAACCGCATAGGGGTCAGCATTCGCGTTTGGTCGACGGTCTTCCAGATAACCACATCGGTCGGATGCAACCTGAGCGGGAATTCGAATCGATGCCGTACGGTCCGAAACACCATATTTGAACTCATCAAACCGGCAGGTTTCGTGATGTCCGGTCAAGCGCATTTCATATCCAACACCGTAGGCTGCAAGGTGTTCATCAACTCGCTTTCCAATGGCTTCAATACCTTGAATAATGGCATCCCATCCACCTTCCGCACGCATCTGACTCGTTGAGAAGTTGGTGTGCATGCCCGCACCATTCCAGTCACCAGGAACAGGCTTGGGATCAAGAGTCGCTGAAATCCCCATTTCTTCACCGATGCGATAAAGCAGCCAGCGCGACAGCCATAAGTGGTCACTAGCAATCAAGGGCGTCCCACCGGGACCACCAACCTGAAACTCCCACTGACCTGGCATAACTTCAGCATTAACGCCACTCACGATGAGTTCAGCTTCAAGACAAGCCTCAAGGTGCAACTCCACTAATTCTCGTCCGTAGACTTCATCAGCACCTACACCACAGTAGTATGGTCCCTGGGCTGCAGGAAATCGTCGCTCTGACGGAAACCCGAGGGGTCTGGAGCCTTGGTAAAGGGTATATTCTTGCTCAAAACCAAGCCACGATTCGCTGCCTTCGGCACCGCGATCGAGTACACTTCGCAGTTTAGCGCGCTCATTGGTTGCATGTGCTGTCCCGTCTGCATTCAGAACCTCACACAGCACTAGGAATGAATCACCACCACGGATTGGATCGTAAACAACGCGAACTGGTTCCAACAAGCAATCCGAGGTATCGCCTTCAGCTTGATTGGTTGATGAACCATCGAAGGTCCACCGAGGGAAATCGCTCAATTCAACATCTTTCTCCGAATCAAGGTTATGAATAATCTTCGTTTTCGACCGCAACTTTTGCGTTGGGACCGAACCGTCAATCCAAATGTATTCTGCGATGATCGCCATTGGCTTCACTCTCCTTCTGCTTAGATGAATTATCAAGTTGCACGGGCAACTGCCGCTTACTACGTCTCGGCTGTTATTGCCGATCGCCGACAAAAAAAAAAGCCTAAATCGCAATATTTATCAGGACGTTTCCAATTTCGACAATGCCTCTCGTTCATCGCACCGGGTGGGTCGAAAAAAACGATTCTGAGATAGAGAAAGAAAGTCTAGCAATCTCGGCACGTTACCGTAACTCATAACCGATACACTCTGCTGGATATAGGTTGCAACCTGTCGGGGGATTGTCATTGGCTTCTATTGTGCAGTTCGAACGATTACGCTAAGGATCTTGACTACTAAACTCTCAATGCCCCCTAGTATGTCCTACTCGAATCCGGTAGTTTCAGAATATGAAGATAGAATTCCTCGCCCATGCCTGCTTCATGCTCACAAGAGCTAACGGGATGAAAATCCTTCTCGATCCCTACGAATCGGGTAGTTTCTCTGGTCGTGTGGGGTACTCGCCTGTCACTGAGTCGCCGGACGTAATCGTGATCACGCATGACCACCTCGACCATAGTCACACAGCCACCATTCCTGGCTGTTTCGACGTCATACGACATCAGGGTGAAATCGATGGTCTGCGCGTATCTTCGGTTCAGGCATTTCACGATCAAGAGCAGGGCACGAGATTTGGTGGCGTCATCGATATGAAGGTTCTCGAATTCGATGGCTGGCGAATTTGTCACTGCGGAGACATCGGTGAAACACTTGAAGACCCTGAGAAAGTTGAACGCTTACAGGGATTAGATATCCTCATCATCCCAGTGGGCGGCTTCTACACGGTAGATGCGTCGCTTGCCTTCGAGGTAACTCAAAAACTAAATCCTAAACTGGTCATTCCCTGCCATTATAAGACCTTGAGTTGTGGTTTTGACATCGATGATCGGACGCCGTTCCTCGACCGATTTAGAAACCCAATTATCTGCGATGATTGGCACACCACCTTGAGCCAAGATGAACTCAACGATAGAAACGGTGAGACGCGTGTCCTTGCAATGAACATGAAGTACGATGAAGCGACAGAGCAGGTGATCGGTCATTACCGAAAAAAAGCGCAATAAGAATCAGATTTGACATTTTAACTGGAGATCGCTAGCCTCCCCAACGTGTGGAGGAGTGATCGCATGGTTTTCAGAGCGTTATTCATCGTCAGTTTAAGTGTATGCACGCTGAGCGGTCCTGTATTCGCGTCACCAAATGTAACGGTCTCAGCCGCCAAACCCACACTTAAAGTTAACGCGAAGCCAACGAAGAGAACGAAGATCGTTCATCCATTGCTAGTCCGTGTTAAAGATGCGCGGAAGAAGCTAAAGCAACCGCCAAAAGCACTCAAGGGCTTCGATCTTTCCGGCGCCATGCGCGCTTCTAAATAACGTCGAATTCAAATTCACACCAGCTTCGATACAAAGTGCCCGGTTCCACATCTGGCAAACGAGCCGCTCCATTAGCCCATATCATTGGCTGTGGTGAAATGCGTAATGAACAGGCTCCATCATCTAGTGACTCAATCTCCTCGATGAAAAATAAAGATGATGCCGTACATAGTTTCAAAGGTGATTGAGCCTGAACGAAGGTCACCGTTACCGGATCAGGTTGAGCAACAATAGAATAGAGCGAACCGACAACCGTCGTATGAGATCGTTCTCCTTGACCCATCGTATCTAACTGTACATCGACCGCCTCTCTGCTGACCAATTGCGAGTTTCCATCGGCTTCACAGGACCACTCGAGACCGCGGCCTTCATTCACAACTCCACGGCTCTCTACGCAGATTGAGGGTGCAAAGTTTGGTTGGCAGACATCATCTGCAAGCAATTGATACTCCACCAGACATCGCGCCCTCTCGAGCATGATCAATCGAAGTCTAATGTAGCGCCCAATCCCATCAACACTCGCCTCACCTGGAAGCGTTAATTCCATCTCTAGACAGGGGCCTCGCTGATCAACAGCCTCACGCCCTGACCAAAGTTCCTGGTGCAATGCACTCGACGAATAAGTCATGGGTGTTCTCAAAGCAGAAGTGGCGGCACCTGGAGCGTCGGAAAGCTGAATCCCAGGGGCAACGAGAGATCCACGAGCACAGTCGTCTGCTTCGTAAGCTGCTAAGGATGATAAACCTGTGTTGACTTCATGAAACTCAAGTTGCTCCAAAAGAGCGATACGGTCGATATAGGCACCATACTCAAGTACTGAAACACTGAGCCTATCCCGGGTTAATGTGAAGCGTTTGACGGTTTGCCCATCGGATAGCACACCATAAACCTCAGAGTGAATCGGGGTAAAGTGATGATCCGTAGTCATGTTCACACTCCAAATTATCGCGTACTGCGCACGAAGTAATCATCAAGTTGCCAAGGCATCTAAGCCAGCTGAGCATACGACAAACGTAATGGATTGGCTTTAACCATGGTCATCGGGCAGCCCATCAGGGTTCATCTCTTGCCAGCGCCACGCATCCGCCACCATGGGGACGAGCCCTCTTGACGGTACCCAACCCAAGCGCTGCTGAGCTCGATTGCTATTCGCAAAGCAAGTACCGATATCGCCGGGTCTCCGTGGAGCAAAACGATAAGGCACCTGTCGGCCCGACGCATTTTCAAATGCCTGCACCATTTCAAGGACGCTATATCCGGTACCCGTCCCCAAGTTGTAGACAAAACAACCCGGCTCATTGGCATGAGTATCCAACGCTGCTAAATGCCCATCGGCAAGATCCATCACATGGATATAGTCCCTGACTCCGGTACCATCCTTGGTATCATAATCATTGCCAAACACGGATAACGCCTCACGACGCCCAATCGCGACTTGTGAAATGAAAGGGAGAAGGTTGTTGGGTACACCAGAAGGATCTTCTCCGATCAATCCCGATGGATGAGCACCCACAGGGTTAAAATACCTTAAAATACTTACACTCCATGATGCGTCAGACACCGATAAATCCGACAACATTTGTTCGACCATGTGCTTCGTCCGACCATAGGGGTTAACCGGTCTAACATCCGCAGTTTCGTCAATAGGAACGGAGTCGGGCTGGCCATACACTGTCGCTGAAGAACTAAAGATAAATTGTCTTACCTTAGTCTTTTGTAGCGTTTGCAACAGCGTCGCTGTCCCCGAGACATTGTGCTCATAATACCTGAGCGGTTCACGAACAGATTCTCCCACCGCCTTTAATCCCGCAAAATGAATGACACTGTCCACTTCACCGAGAGCAATCGCTGTCGCAATGTCGCTAGGATCACGAATGTCGCCATGGACGAAGCTAGGCGCATGACCACAGATTTGCTCAATTCGCCCCAAAACAGTTCGCTTGCTATTCGAGAGATTATCTAAACAGATTACGCGATGACCCGCGGTCAATAATTGAATTACAGTGTGGCTGCCAATAAAGCCCAAGCCACCAGTTACTAAAACCGTTCGTCTCATTCTATTCCAAAAATTGAATCACTTGAAGGCGTCTCGAAGACTACGGAGTGAATCTTATTTGTACAAGGAAAATGAAGCCTCGTGCTCACCCGCCTCATGCATCGCATTGTTCAATGGTCTTGCTACAGGAGTTCGAGAATTCGCCCAGGCAAGCGATTACTCTGCTTGAGCATCAAGGTATAGGACTCTCGAAGCACCTGATTTCGGGCCAAGGCTGCTGTTTCAGCAAGATAGTCGGTATCAACCATCGTGCTCTTTCCCTTGTAGGCATTTTGACCCGCGAGATTAAGCCGACTGACTGTTGAGCCTAAACGGTTCTCCAAACCCCCAAAGTATGCTCTAGCCTCAAGTAAGTCCTCCAGCGCCTTATCTAAGCTTTCTATGGTCCGGTTTGCCGATTCTCTCGTTCTTACGTCCAATGTTGTGAGGGCACGATGCAAGGCTTTGCCAACAATGTCATTATGAGCAAGCCCAACCTTAGC
>JBMYRY010000098.1:0-7684 GCA_049602795.1 Bradymonadia bacterium | reverse complement strand
GTATCGCGCTTTGACCAACGAACAACCAACTGTATCGCTTGTTCGTAGCGACGAATCTCTTCCATGAGAGGATGAAGATACTTAGGTAATTGGTCATCTTTCTTGAGAAGCGCTTGTGCGATCTCTTCCGGCCGGTACCTCACGCCCTCTAGCATGTTGTCGTGATGAATCCAGGAAATTAACAGTGGGACTGAAAGCGCCTCACTGGCATTCCGCTGATTACTGACGATTGAAGCGCGATGGCGCTCGAGCGATCGGATGAGTGTTGGTCGGCTAGGCACTTGAGTTCCTCCATCGAACATAACGACGAGAGACAACAATGCACAACGTATGCCGAGTTCAAATGACCCGCCTAGTCACCTATCCGTCGAGTGGCGTTCTCCATTCGGGATGCTGAGGCAAATCGCCTCGAACAATACCGAAAAAAGCGCTTGATATTCGCTTACTTACTTCACCCGGCTGACCAGTTCCGACACGCCGATGGTCTACTTCACGTACGGGTGTAACTTCCGCAGCGGTGCCACAAAGAAAGATCTCGTCGGCGGTGTACAATTCGTCACGAGTGAATAAACGCTCCACAACTCTGACATTTAAGTCAGTCGCGAGCTGAATTACTGTCGCTCTCGTAATGCCTCCCAAAATTGACGAGCCGTAGGGCGCCGTATAAATCACCCCATCTTTCACCATAAACAGGTTTTCCCCAGTACATTCAGACACATAGCCATTCGTGTCCAGCATGATCGCTTCATCAAAACCGCTGGCCATCGCCATTCGCTTAGCTATGACAGAATTGACATACTGACCACAAATCTTGCCCTTAACCATATTCACATTCACATGCAAACGACTGAACGAACTGACTTGGCAACGAATCCCATTTCTCAGGCCCTCATCCCCCAGATATGCGCCCCAATGCCACGCAGGAATCGCAATATTTACGGAATTGTTTAGTGAACCTAAACCCATGGATTCGGCGCCAAGATAGATGAGGGGTCTCAAATACCCCTCTTCCAGTCGATTCGCAATCAAGACATCTCGGCAAGCGGTGGTGAGTTCTTCGACGGTCGTATCTACTTCGATGCCTAAGATATGTGCACTCTCCAGCAGACGCGTTAGATGCTCGCGCAGTCGAAAGATGTGTTGCTCACCATCTTTGCGTTTATACATCCTGATGCCTTCGAAAACACCGTATCCATAATGAAGGGTCTGACTCAGGATCGGGACAGTTGCCTGATCAAAGGGAACCATCTCTCCATTCATCCAAACAACGTTGCTTCGTAAACTCAAAGCCAACCTCCCAGCTTCTTTCAAAAATGCAATTCTCAGTTTTCTATTCGTAAATGACACCGAAACCGATAAATTCAGCGACACGCTCTCAGCCTTCCGGACATTGGTCGGGAGCGAGTTCGATGGGCTTTCATCAGCGTTTGTTACGGTGCTCGCTCATCTCAACACCACTAAAGATGAGCCAGGTCTTCTTTCGGGGCGGATTGTAACGGTTTAGAATGAATTCAGCAACCTTGACATTAGAGTTGGTCAAGAAAACAAAGGATTCGATCTACCTTTTGAAAGTCTACTTTGTGATTTACTGCTTGAAGACTGCGCGCTTGTGTGAAGAATGCAAAGGTAGCTAGTGGAGGGTTTACGAAAAGATGAGTCAGCGAGAAAAGGCTGTTGTAATTATGGCAGCGGGGCAAGGTACCCGAATGAAATCGAGCGTGAGCAAGCTGTTACACTGCGTTGCAGGGAAGCCACTAATATTTTATCCGCTCTCTCTAGCGGTGGAACTCGAAGCAAGCCGCATTATTCTCGTACTGGGTCATCAAAGAGAAGAGATCGAGACCTACGTAGCCAGAGCTTTCCCCACTGCCCCTGTGGAGAGTGTTGTTCAAACTGAGCAATTGGGGACGGCACATGCGGTGCTGTGCGCGCAAAACGCCCTGCATGGCTTCGAGGGCGATGTGATTATTCTTTCCGGCGATGTGCCATGCCTGCGGGCGGAAGTCTTACAAGAACTCAACCAGCTCAGTGCTCGCAAACGAGTTGGTTTGGTTACCATGCAATTGAGCGTAGCGAATCGATATGGTCGGCTGATTCGCAATCCGGACGGAGAAGCCCAAGCAATTACCGAGTTCGGTGATTGTACGCCGCAAGAACAAGCCATCGAGGAACTTAACTCCGGCATTTATCAAGTCGATGCAGATTTTCTTTTCGATCGCCTACAACGCATTGGAACCAATAACGCTCAAGGCGAATTTTATCTGACGGACTTGATCGCGATTGCAGCTCAAGAAGGCACACCGGCAGCCGTGCTCAAGTTAGACCATCAACGGTCTTTATGGGCGGTTGGTGTAAATAACCGCGTCGACCTTGCCAATGCTGAGGCACAGGTTCAAAAGCGATTAGCCCACCAGCTTATGATCGAGGGGGTCACTCTCACCGCACCTCATCGAGTCTACCTTGAGACAGACGTTACGGTGGGGACGGACACCACAATTGAGCCCGATGTTAGCCTACGTGGTCACTCCACGATCGGAGTTGGCTGCACCATTGGTCAAGGGTCGATCATCGTCGATTGCACGCTCGAAGACGGTGTTCACGTCAAGCCCTACAGCCACCTGGAGAAAGCACATATAAGTGCGGCATGCACAGTTGGTCCATTCGCCCGACTCAGAGAAGGCACCCATCTGGAGAGCGAAGTAAAGATTGGCAATTTTGTGGAAACGAAAAAAGCCCACTTTGCGCACGGAGCGAAAGCCAGTCATCTGAGCTATTTGGGGGATGCCGAAATTGGCTCCAAAGCGAATATTGGCGCGGGTACGATCACCTGTAATTACGATGGGTACAAGAAATCAAAAACCGTGATCGGCAGTGGTGCTTTTATCGGCTCTGATACCCAACTCGTTGCCCCCGTCCAAGTGGGGGCAGGTGCGATTGTCGGAGCCGGAACAACGGTAACGAAGGATGTACCCGGGGACGCGCTTGTGCTAAGTCGAACCTCACAGGTCCATGTCGATGGGTGGGCGAAGAGAAAACGAGAACGAGAGCTCGCAAGAAAGAAGGATTCGTAAACATGTGCGGCATTGTTGGTTATATCGGACATCGCTCGAGCAGCGACATCTTATTGCGAGGTCTTGAGCGCCTCGAGTATCGCGGATACGACTCAGCCGGTCTTGCTGTTTATGACGGCAACCAAACCAATGTTCTGCGGTCAGTCGGTAAACTACACAATCTAGCATCAGCGCTGGCGGCTAACCCGCTCGATGGCACTCTGGGTATTGGACATACGAGATGGGCCACTCACGGACGGCCCTCAGAAGAGAACGCTCACCCGCACACCGCGGGCCCCGTCACAGTAGTCCACAACGGTATTGTGGAGAATCATCTAGCTCTTCGCCATGAACTCGAGCAGCGGGGACATGTATTTTCAAGTGAGACAGATACCGAAATTTTCAGTCACGCCATCAGGGAACAATTGGATGCCGGCGCGCCGCTGGTGGACGCGGTACGCGCCATTATCCAACGCGTGGAAGGCAGTTATGCCCTGGCGGTCATCTCCACAACTGAGCCCGATAAGTTGGTGGTCGCAAAAAACGCGAGCCCAATGGTGCTTGGTCTCGGAGACGGTGAAACCTTTGTTGCAAGCGACATCCCTGCGTTGCTCAGTCATACGAGAAATTTCATTTATCTGCATGAACAAGAGATGGCAATTCTCACGCCACAAGGACACACACTCCTCGCGGCGGACGGAACGCCATTTGAGAGAGAGATTAAGCATATTACTTGGACACCTTCTCAAGCGGAAAAAGGTGGCTTCAAGCATTTCATGCTTAAAGAAATTCATGAACAGCCTCGAGCCATGATCGACACCCTTCGGGGCAGAATTTCGCTGGAAACCGGTGACGTGCATTTGGAGGATGTGTCCATCACTGCAGACCGAGTAAAGCAGATCGACCGTATCTATTTGTGCGCCTGTGGCACAGCATGGCATGCAGGCTTAGTCGGTAAACGATTTATTGAGCAATGGGCTAAGATCCCTGTTGAGGTCGACCTCGCGAGCGAATTCAGGTATCGCGATCCCCTCGTGACTGAGAACAGTTTGTTCATTGCCGTCAGCCAATCGGGAGAAACGGCAGATACGCTCGCTGCGCTACAAGAGGCAAAGCGCCGAGGTGCTCACGTCTTGAGTATCTGCAATGTGATGGAAAGTACCATTGCCCGAAATTCTGATGACGTCGTCTACACCCACGCCGGTCCGGAGATTGGCGTTGCAAGCACCAAGGCGTTTATCACCCAGATGCTGGCGCTTAATCTGGTTGCGCTCTTTCTCGGTCGGAGACGTGGTACGACCTCGGCTGAGACGGTGACCGACGCCCTCAATCAATTGTCTCATTTACCCGGTCTTGTAGAGCAAATTTTAGCTGACACAAGTGATGTAGAGGCCATCGCACGCAAGTACATCAATGCCCGCGATTTTCTGTACTTGGGACGCGGTGAGAACTATCCCATTGCATTAGAAGGTGCACTTAAGCTCAAAGAAATTAGTTACATCCACGCTGAAGGCTATGCGGCCGGTGAGATGAAGCATGGACCCATTGCATTGATTGACGAAGAGATGCCCGTTGTGGTCATTAGTCCTAAGGGCAGCCACTACGACAAGACTGCGAGCAATATGCAGGAGGTCATGGCTCGGCAGGGACGCGTGATTGGTATCGCCACCGAAGGCGATGATGAACTCGCAAACTCAGCGGAAGATATTCTGTATGTCCCGGCAGTGGCGCAGTTTTTACAGCCGTTTATCACCACCATTCCCCTTCAGTTGCTTGCCTACTACGTTGCGGACATCAAGGGCACCGATGTGGACCAGCCGCGCAATTTAGCGAAGTCGGTCACGGTTGAGTAGCCCTGCGAGTCTGCATTTAACTACGTCAACTAAATTCACCACTAGACAAAATGGTCTGGAAAAACGTTCATGTGGATTACACGAGCATTCATTCTCCAAATGCGACAGTTGTTACGTCTCGATTAATTGACGTATTGAAGAGAGGAAATCGCATGAGTAGGTGGTCAAAATTTTGAAGAAAACCTTTTGGCAGAAGTCTCGTTTTAAGTTCAGGTTCAGGCAGGTGCGAAACAGACTCAAAGCGTTGGTGTTTGAGGCGTGTTTGGTTGACGATTGGATGTCGGGATTAGGCAAGACGTATAGGGGAGATTGAGAATGATAAAGCAGTGTTCAATCAATGGCGCATTATTGACGCTCCTTCTTTTTACAATCAGTCCTGCAACTGCCGAAGAAGCCACCAGCATCAATTGCGCCAAACATGACGCCAAAGATGCAGACCATGACGATATTGGTTGCACATCAGAGCATGCGTACGCCTTTGGGAAACGCATTCAGGCACTCGTCGAGACAAAAAACCTACAGGGGCTTTTTGAACTCGTCACCGGTGAACTCAGACAAGGTCCCCGAAAAAAGATGATCATTGGCAAACAGTTCTCCCATGTTTTTTCTGACGAATGGCGCGCAGATATCCTCAAGGATGTGCCGCCTAAACGGTCCGTAGGTTGGCGGGGCTACACGCTCGCAAATGGTGCGATTTGGTTTAATAAACTCAACGGTCAATGGTCAATCTTCGCGATGAACGGCGCCAAAGATCTCGAGATTCACCCGCCCAACATCCCGCTTGGTTGGTCCACACCTAAAGGAGTCATTCCACCTCAATGTTTTGTTAAAGAGTGGCTCTCAAGTGACAATTTCGAGGCGTTCGAAACCGCCTTCGACATTCCGAGAAAGACATGTGGTTCAGAGCCATTGAGCACAACTCAAACCACGCTTTGCAAAGCAGGTGTGTTTCGACAAAACCCAGGACTGTATCTAGGCAAGACCATTCCAACCTTGGACGCCATCACGCCGAAGTGGAGTGCACACGAAAAAATCACCCTCGCGGCACCACTGGATGAGTGCTTGAATGGTTCGGTGGTTGATGGTCGTATAAACGCCCCTCAAAAACTGCCGTTGGTCGAAGATCCGGCGGCTCGGCGGATTACGAGTAGGCTGTGCGAAGAGGACGTGTATTGCACGGACTACGCGTATGGTGTTCTGGGTCAAATTCCAACGCAAACCTGTACAGAGCTTGCACCACATCTCAAGGCAAAGTGTGAGAGCGCCTATCTAATTGAAGTCGGTGATTACTCCGGAGGAACAATAGGCTGGCAATTCAGGTACATTGTCTATGGCTTATTTGCCTTCCAAAATGAGCGGCGTTATGTCGTGCCCTTGAAAACTTTCCCAACTAAGAATGATGGACTGAACTATCTTGAACCACCAGGCCGCTGAGACCGCGATCCAAACGCTTAAAGTATGACTCTCTTAATCGCCATCACAACACTTCTCCGCTCAAAGCTCTGATTGAAAACAACTGACTGTAGAACAGGAACGCACCGTATACCGATGGACCTCGCTCTGATTTTGGGCGAGCTTACTGGCTCTTTGCGCCCATGAGCCATCGCGTCTCACGCTCATCGCCCCACTCAGTTAAATGCCACCAATGCTGAAGCAAACGTACGTGTTCAGGATCATCACTTCATCGAGCGCAAGAGTCTCAGCACAGATGTTTCAGTCGAAGACAGAACTGCGATAGATCAGGGCATCTCACGACAAAAGACTACAATGGATGCGTTGGTCGACGAGGCACCCATTCGATGCGATACCCCTTGCGCAGACAATGGGCGGTAGCCGTCACGCTCGATCAATTGTCTCGTTTACACAAGCTTGTGCAGCACATCCGAGCAACCAGAGGTCATGTGAACACCACCGCACAAGGCGCCTCAATGCCCGCGTCTACCGGCATTCGGGTCGCGAGGAAAACTCGCCCACGCTGTAACGCTTAGAAATAAAGACCCAGTGCAAACCCAAGGTGGAGCCCATCCGACTCGATGTCGCAGGAGTCAGACGCACAAGCGGTCGCTTCATTGGTTTCCCGCACGTAGTCCAAAGAGAGGGTTGCAAAACCACCGTGCGCATTACCCAGAGCTTGGGTTATGCCCGTGCCAACAGCAACTTGATACACATCGAAATCCAATCTGACATCCTGATTCATATTGGAGGCGTATTGACTTCTGCTACCAAACATTAGCGACGCACCAAGATGCGGGAAAAGATTGTAGCGAGAGAGGACGTCAAAGTAGTAATTGAGACCGGTTTTGATCCCGCCTCCACCAGAACTCGCTACAATTGCCTGCCCGTCCGTCGTCTCCGTATCTTCTAAACGATACCCCAATTTGAGTTGTAAGCTGTCGATGAGCATGTAGCCCACATTCAGGTCAATTGTGTATCTTAAGGTTCGTAGATCCGTGTCTTCCTGATCGATCACGTTGTAGTTCAACGTACCACTGACCGCAAATTGTCCCGCCTTATTGAATTCAGATGGCGTAAGCGTTTTGCCATGGACACTGAATGCAAAGATGTTCAATACCCAAATACTCGCCCAAAAAATCGTTTGCTTCATCATTCCCCCTAAAGACTACTCTAGTTCAAAGCCATTAATTCTTCTCGAAGAGGCGGCAACTGCATCAGAGTCGCCACATGTACGGCTTTGGATCACTGACAAATGAGACTACATTTCGCTCGAACGCGCAACAAACTCAACCACACACGCCACCTCCCAATGTCCTCAGTTTATAT
>JBMYRY010000097.1:0-7697 GCA_049602795.1 Bradymonadia bacterium | reverse complement strand
AGGCGGAGAGATCACTGCATCCATGATATGCAAGAGACCGTTGTGCAAAATTATATCACTGTCTACGATTCGGCTACCGGCAATGAAGACGTCGGTTTCATTAACGCTTGTAATCGGCAGAAGTCGTCCACTCGCTGACTCCACCGCAGCCAAAGGTTGTATATCTTCCAGAAAACGCTCGTTTGCCAATAAGTGGTGCCGCATGAATTCACCCAGCAACACGGGGTCTGAAAAGATGGCAAACCGGGCATTGTCGGTCATGATGTCATACTGCACGAATGCATCGTCCGTCGGCGCCAAAACAGTGATGAGAGATGTCCAATCATCTTGGTCGAGCAAGAAATTGAGACCGCAGCCCTCGAGTCCAGCAACAAAGGTCGTAAATCGGCCATCATCCTTCAGCCAATCGTACAATGTTGGGTCCTGCTCTCGTGCGATCACATCGCTCATCGCGAAGACGCCCCCATTTTGCGCTAGGTAGGGTCCTTCGCTCACACGCGCCCCAGCCACTAAAGTCTGCTGCCCTATCACAGTGATGGGCAGGGTAATGCCCGCAAAGCTAAGCGGGCTTGTTCCCTCAACTAATTCACCGAAACCGTCGATGAGATGTCGCTCGACAAGAAATCGTCTTTGCTCCGAACGGAGACCACTGAGACTCCCTCGAAG
Source organism: Bradymonadia bacterium (assembly GCA_049602795.1). Classification (GTDB taxonomy): domain Bacteria; phylum Myxococcota_A; class Bradymonadia; order UBA7976; family UBA1532; genus JBMYRY01. The sequence continues at coordinate 7,031 of JBMYRY010000097.1, read as the reverse complement.
ACGTTCCCAATTTTCTATCGCGGTATTTGTCGGCGCGAAGACGGTAAACGGACCCACCTCCGTCAGGATTGTATCAAGGCCGAAGTCCTCTAAGAGACGAACGAATCGACTGAATTGCCCATCGCTTCTAAGTGTGGCCATCACTGATTCCCCAACGGGGCGCACATCTGGATCAAGAACACCATCAAGGACATGGATAAATCCGTTGGTGGCCTCCAAAGAGTCCGCACCGATGCGAACTGTTTCATTGAGCACCGTCACCATGCCATCGAGGGTAACCCGTAGACTCTCACCCATCACTGTCGGGATGGTGGCTCGATTTTGAACAGCGGTGGGACTCAACACCTCATCCGCAAGGTGATACTCGATGATTCTAACCACATCAGCGGATTCAGCCATATCGAGACCACGCTCATTGACAAACTGTTCCAGTGAGTCGTCAGTCGGCGCAAATACGGTGTACCGTCCCCCGCCTTCCAGCGCTGATTGATAGCCTGCTGTGGATAGGAGCGAAAGGAAGATCGACATGTCCCCCCTTGCACTCATCACCGTCCACAAGCTCGGAGGTAACTGGACTGCATCAGGAACTGCTTGGTCCGGAGGCATCGTCATGTCGTCCTGCCCGTGGTCCACATCAACAACAGCATCGAGCTCGGTTGTTGCATCCTGACCCGGGCTCATGTCGGTGTCGCCCCCCATATCTGGCGTCAAAGCATCAACTTGAACATCCATGTTCATTGAACTATCGGATGGCACTGGACCACCATCGGGGATCTCAGCATCAACCTCCACCGAAGCATCTACACTCGCGGTTTCAGAGCCGTCATCACCACAAGCATTCAATCCCAGCAATAATGCCAAGAAAGTTGTCAGGTGAATGTATCTTCGCAGATGTGCCACAAGTCCCCCTAACCGCGTTCGCACAGCAACAATTTAAGCGAGCTTTCCTTTGGATATCGATCCGCTAAAAGCTGCCTCTCGATTAAGAATGCCATATCTAGCAACCCCCAATCGAGGGAAAATCACTTTAAACCTCATAACACGGAGCAAAACTTAAATTTTGGTAACAATGTACTGCTTATCGTACTCTCTAGAAGTGGTCTTGATGTTCAAAGAATGGCTAATCGAAGGGAGACTCAATCGTGAGCCTACGTTCAACCAATCTCGACAAACTGCCGACTACGATCTTCGATACGTTAATCGTAGGTGCAGGCATTAATGGTGCTGTTTCAGCGGCAGCCCTCTCATCTCAAGGAGCATCGGTAGCGTTGATTGATCGGGGTGACTTTGGTTCTTTTACGAGTCAAAACTCTTCCAATCTTGCGTGGGGTGGCATCAAATACATGGATACCCTGGAATTCGGGCTTGTTCTGAAGCTCTGCAAGAGCCGAAATCAGTTAATGACGGCATATCCATCATCAGTCAAAGAGATTAGGTTCCTCACCTCCATTGGCAAAGGATTTAAATACCCGAGTCTACTCCTTTACTTTGCAGCATTGTTATACTGGTTTCTGGGGCGATGTTTCACGCATCCGCCCAGATGGATTAGAGGGTCTCGTCTCGAGAAGGAAGAATCCATCATCAACGGGGATCTCATGTCCGGAGGCTTCGAATACTCAGACGCGATTTTAGTCGATAACGATTCGCGTTTTGTCTTTGGATTCGTTCGACAAGCGATCACGAATGGCTGCATCGCTGCCAATTACGTTGAGAGTTTAGGAGCAAGTCGAGCCGAAGGTGGCCTGTGGCATGTGGAATGTCGAGATGTGCGTTCCGGAGAGATATTCACAATCAAATGCCGAACACTCGTCAATGCCTGTGGTCCCTTCGTAGACGAGCATAATGACCGCGCCAACATTAGCACCGATCACGCTCATGTTTTTTCCAAAGGCATCCATCTCATTGTGGACGGTTTGGCGAAAGTCAATCGAGTGCTCACGTTCTTCGCCGATGACGGTCGCCCCTTTTTCGCGATCCCAATGGGCACTCGAACCTCAATAGGTACTACGGATACGAGAGTGCCGACGCCGGAATCAGAGATAACCGCAGAAGATGAAGCTTTTGTTCTCGACAATATAAACAAGCGCCTTCGCTGCAACCCGCCGCTTTCGGCTAAAGACGTCATTGCCACCCGTTGCGGTGTGCGCCCCCTCGTCGTCAATGACCAAACTGCCTCAACTTCGGGAGATTGGACAAAGCTATCCAGAAAACACGAAGTCGAGATCAATTTCACTGAACGAACAATCTCAATCTTCGGCGGTAAGCTAACCGATTGCATTAACGTTGGGGATGAGGTTGCCAGTGCAGTGGGCGCTTTAGGTGTTGATATGCGCTTCTCGGGAACGAAATGGTACGGAGAGCCGCTACATGCTCGTGAAGAGTTCATCCATCAAGCCCGACTGCTTGGACTCGATGAGTTGACGTCACCGCATGCGAGCGAGCCGCTCAGTGAAAGGCTCTGGCGTCGCTACGGCATGCGCGCTCTAGGCATGCTCGAAGATATTCGACAGGATCCGTCCATGAGCGACTCCCTCATCGAAGGCTCCGAATATCTCCGATGCGAAATCTTTGGAACAGCTCGCCATGAGATGGTGGTGACCCTAGATGACTTTTTGCGTCGGCGTTCCAGACTTTCACAAGTGATGTCTCACACAACACTCATGCAATCCAAAGGACTTCGTCAAGCCTGTCGCATTCTGTTTGGATCTGATGCGCCTGCCCAATGGAGTGCCTACTTCAATGCACCTTGGCCGGATGACGACAACGAATCAACGTCCCCGTCCGTCGTGTCGATCAAACGATGATCAAGGGCACTTAATCACTCATCCAAAGGTCGTCATCCAGCCACAAAAAAGGCAAATGACAAAACGTGACTCAAAACTGCTTTACGTTATCGAAATTTTCAGTAGAATCGGGTCAGCATCGAAAATCATCCCGCGAGAGATAACTATGAGTAAACAAATCAAACGAGTCGGCATCATCTTTTCCGGTGGACCTGCCCCCGCAGCGAATGCCGTGATTTCAGCAGCAGCAGTATCCTTTCTCGAGGAGGGTATCGAAGTGCTTGGCTTTTTTCATGGCTACTCGAATCTGGCGGAATATCACCCTGAGAATTATCCACTTCTGCCCGACAAACATTTCCGAGTGTTCGACAACGCTGATATGCGCGGATTACGAAACGAGCGAGGTATTTGCATTGGCACTGCTCGCACAAATCCCGGAAAAGGCATTAAGCATCCGGCAGATCTAGCGGATCCCTCAAAAACCGCGAAGCTCAAACAGGTCTACGATGGATTGCGTTCTCTTAATGTGGATGCGCTCATTTCCATCGGAGGAGATGATACACTCAAGACCGCAAACTTCTTCTACGCTTTTCAAGAGCATTTACCGGACGACTGCCCTGAAATCCGCGTGGTTCACCTTCCGAAAACAATCGATAATGACTACTCAGGGATCGACTTCACCTTCGGGTATTTTACGGCAGTAGATACGATGGCGAAGGAATTGCTCAATCTTCGTGCAGACGCAAAGGCCACGAGCTCTTGGTTCATCGTTGAGACAATGGGCAGAAAAGCCGGATGGTTACCATATGGTGTGGGCATTGCTGGTGAGGCTAATCTCGTCCTCGCCTCTGAGGACCTAGTCGACGGTTTGACGCAAACGGAAACTGACGGTTCGGAGACGCGTGAGGTGCTTGACTTAGACGCGCTCGCGCAGCGAATCGTCGACCTGATTGTCACCCGCGAACGTCGAGATGGCAAAGGCTACGGGACGGTCGTCCTCGCGGAAGGGCTCGGTGAAAATCTACCAGCCAGCATCCTAGAAGGTATTTCTAAGGACGATCACGGTCATATTACGCTGAGTAATCTCAACTTAACAGCCTTGGTTACGGACGCAGTCGAGCGTCTCTATGAGCAAACGACAGGGAGCAAGAAGAAGATACGAGGTGTTCAACTCGGTTATGAATCCCGATGCGCTGCGCCCCATGCGTTCGATGTCATGCTCGGCAGTCAATTGGGCATCGGGGCATATCGTGCCTTGATCTCAGAGGGATTAAATGGGTTCATGGTGAGCATCCGTGGACAATTGGAGTTGACTTATGTACCTTTCGATAACCTGGTCAACCCTGAGACACTGGTAACTGAGGTTAGGTTTATTAGTCATGGTAGCGACTTCCATCAACTCGCGCGGTTTCTTGAAACACGCACCGAAGAAACACCGCGGTGGCAGTTGGGCCGACGAACCGAGCCAACCAGTTAACCCCACCGGCAGATATCTAGAACAGGATCGGTGCGCATGAGATTTCTCTTAGCGAGTTGGGGTCTCCTCGGTATTTTCTTCCTTGTGGGCAGAGCCCTATGGCGGCTGACAGAAATCGCCATTGACGCGGTCGTGAACTACCCTCTCACCTACGTGCAATGGGGTATTCTAGCGCTTTGGATTATGATCAATGCCTATGCGGAAGGATACAAGGGGTTTCAGAAGAAGTTTTCTCCCAGAACCGTCGCTCGCGCTTGGTATCTCGCCGACAATCCTACGTTCCTACGTGTCTTACTGGGTCCATTTTTCACGATGGGCTTCTTTGACGCGAACCGAAAAACAAAGATCACTGCTTACGTTGTCGTCATTCTAGTCTCTGTGTTGGTGATTGTGGTGAGCGGTTTACCACAGCCGTGGCGTGGCATCATCGACGCAGGTGTCGTGGCGGGTTTAATCTGGGGGCTCTTAAGTATTCTAGTGATCTTTGTTCAAACCTGGACATCGAGTTATGCCCACCTAGATCCGTGTATGCCTGATGCACATCAATCCACCGATGAGAAAGATTTAACGAGCGCATCCACCTGAGCGAGTTGAGTAAGGAATTCGCCGGCTTGTGCCAAAGGCAAGGCACATGGTCCGTCACATTGAGCAAGTTCGGGCTGTACGTGACACTCAAAAAAAACTCCGGTTAGCCCCATCGCAACAGCGGCTTTTCCTATGTCACGGAGGGCGCTCCCTCGTCCACCCGTTCGACTTCCTAATGCACCTGGTTGCTGAAGCGCATGAGAAATGTCCACAACAAGTGGAGCACCTCCTTTTTTGATCGTAAGGAGACCATGAAAATCCAGTACCAGATTTTGATATCCGAAACTCGTTCCACGCTCGCACACAACCACCGACTTTGCCCCAAGTGCCAAGCATTTTTCTCGCGCTTGAAGCACATCAAGCGGAGACATCATCTGCATTTTCTTGAGTAGTACACAGCGTTGCGTCTGCGCGACTTCCCGTAACAAATCCGTCTGACGGGATAAAAAAGCGGGAATTTGAATTACATCAGCAACTTCAGCAACCTGCTCAACCTGGTTCACTTCATGAACATCCGTCACAATGGAGCACTGATATTTTGCCTTGAGCGACTTGAGTTGGGACAAGCCTTCATCTAATCCCGGACCACGATATGAGCGATGATCACTGCGATTTGCTTTATCGAAGGAGGCTTTAAAGACGAAAGGCATACCGAGTCGCTGAGTGTGTGCGTTCAAGGTGGCCATGACCGTTTCAGTGTGAGATAGATCCTCCAAAACATTCACACCTGCAATCACGACCAAAGGCTCTTCATTTGTACCATTCTGCAAAGCGGTAACCGCGCATGGTCTAGTCACGTTCTGACTCCCCCGCTCTCCAACCAATCCTCCGCACTCGCTAGGTCTTCCTCAACGTCAATACAGGGCGGTGACCATTCGGATTTCACCACCTTGATTGACCGACCCTGAACCAGCCAATCGAGTTGCTCAAGGTCTTCCGTCGACGCCAATGTTGTGGGCATGGAACCGACATATTCTTCCAACGTGTTTGGCGGAAACCCATATACACCAACATGTACATGTGTCGTGTCAATGTCTCCCCCATGGGGAATCAACGAACGCGAAAAATAGAGCGCTTCCTGCCTCCGATTCCATACCACCTTAACTCGATTCGGATCCGTCAATTCGTGGCTCGAGTGACATTTACGAGCAATTGTTACGGCAGAAGTCGGAGCCGCACGCAGTTCATCAATCAGCGATGACAAAGCCTTTGGCTCGACGCCAACCATATCCCCTTGGATGTTGACTACACTTTGTGTGTCCAACTTCAGATCTACGGCTGTCTCAGCTACTCGATGTGTTCCGTTGCGAAATCGACCTTTGGTTTCATGTGCCAAAGCGCCCTGAGCTTCGGCCAATGCCAATACTTCTACATCGGGCGATGTAACAATGACTGATGTGAAAAGTCGAGTTGACAGAATGGAGTCCAATAGCCACGCCAAGAGCGGGCGCTGATTCACCCTCATTAAGCTTTTACGAGGGAATCGTCTCGAGTCAAGTCTCACCGGCACAATTGCATGCACAGGCATGTCACTACTGCTCAAGTGGTGACACCTCGCTCTCCGAAATCTCGGTATCCATCGCGGAAGAACGCTTCTGTGCCCAGCGTATCAAGAGCGCCAAGAGTGTAAGTGGCAGTGCCGTCAACAGGATGGTCGTCCAAAAGAAAGCCATTGCGTTCTGCTTCTCACCATCACTGCAAACCGCGCAAGCTGCACTGATCGCCGGTGAAAACATCACCAATAGCAAGACGAGACGATGCATTAAAGGTATACCTGCCAGTAAATGAGAGGCCAAACGCCCACCACAAAGTACCAGAAGGTCTCAGCTGACCAGTAGGTTACCGCATCAAGCTTACCTTTCCGCTCCAACAGAACCATATAAGCCATAAACGCAAGCGCAGCAACGGCGTGCAATGCGTGGGTGCCAACAATGAAATAGAAGAACGAACCATGGGTGTTCGAAGTCAGCGTCAATCCTGCTTCAATCAAACCAATCCACTCACGCCCTTGCAGCGCCACGAACAAAAAGCCGAACGCCACAGCGCCAATGAGATATCGACGTACCGCGTCGGGCTTGTCCTTCATTGCTCTATGTCCAAGAAACAGTAGTACGCCACTCAAGATTAGGAATCCCGTGTTTATTCCTGTCTCGAGTACGGGCAACATGGGAGAGCCGGGCGGCGGC
>JBMYRY010000096.1:0-7716 GCA_049602795.1 Bradymonadia bacterium | reverse complement strand
CGGCTGGATCGATTCCAGCCCACTTGGTGCTCATTCGACCGTCGAAAACAATGGATTCGACAGGTCCGTGACCGGTTTGCCAACCACAGATGTTGAACGTATGGTTCGTTTTTTTGAGGGCGAGTTGGCACGACGAGGTGTGACTCGGGAGCAATATGAAGGAGCCACCCCGGTCGGCGGGCCTTTGTACACCCAGAGTCTCTTCGAGCCAGACCTGTGCGAAAACGGTGAAGGCGTCGATATTGACGGCACAGTGACCTGGAACGGTGGAGATGCACGTTACATCTACATTCTGCGTGACGGCAGTGACAATCCTGGCGTCCCGCCTAACCGAGATGAACCAGAAGGCACATTGTGGAAGCTCGATGTCAACTCACGTACTGCGCCGATAGCCAGTGGTTTAAGGTACGGCAGCACACCAAACGACACCTTCCAGCGAATACCTGCCGATGGCGACGCGCCTGCTTTAGAAACAGGAAGCACCTACTACATCTATGTACTCGCAGATGTGGGCTCCCCTATCACTCGTTGTATTTTTCAATACGAGGGACCAAACCAGAATATGGGTCAGTCGTCCACGGAGACTGGTACACCTTCTCAACCCGCTCCCATCGAACAGGATTGGAACAAAGTCTGTACGGCTGACAGCGATTGCGCTCAGGGCACAGACTACTGCGTCAAGATGCCTGGTGCGGCAGAAGGCTATTGTTCTGTGCATTGTAACTCGACCACCGTGTGTCTTGATGTCGGGGCACCAGAAGGATGGACATGCAACGCGGTTTCGTGCGCCGTAGAAGACTTCACTTGGTGCGGTCCAGCAGAAGAGATTGAGGAATCAGGCAACTTCCTCAGTGTGTGCGAGTAAATTATTCCGGTCGCACTTCACCACGTAATCCCCTAATAGAGGTACGTCGATTAACCCAGATCCATACACCTTCTCTTTGCTTCCAAAAGCATGACACGGTACCATCTCCCGAGAGGAGGGCACAACTCAAATGGCAAAGAAATCGCGCTACACGAACAAGAGATTACCTTCACCAATGCCAAACGGCACGGTGTCTTTGAATGGCATTTTCCTAGCTGCTGCTGTCACGAGTATCGGTTGTGATGCCGAAACTGACGACAACATGCCTGATGTCGATCCCAAGAACGACGCCATTACATCGCCGATGGTCAATCCCATGGACTCAGAAGTCATTCCGCCGATGGTCATGCCCGAGCAAGATATGCAAATCATTGCACCCATGCCTCCTCCTCAGCGAGATATGTCCGTCCAAATAGACTACCTCGCGCCAATGCCACCACCTCCATATGAGGATATGGCGGTCGAGGAGGACATGGAGATTGTGGCTCCAATGCCACCACCACAACCGGACATGATGGTTGAAGCAGACGCCGAAGTTGTTGCGCCGATGCCACCACCGCGACCAGATATGATGATTGAAGCTGATATGGAGGTCGTTGCCCCTATGCCACCACCAATGCCTCCTCCGCGTGAGGATTCCGAAGACGAACGATGAAACCACCGTTCAATTCTCCGGATGCTCAATGGGCAGACTGGCTCATGGACAACCTCATCCGAGGTATCCCATCTAAACGCCTTATTCAGGCTCTGCAAACTCGTCACATACCCGAAGAAATGGCACGCAACTGGATTGAGCACGTGAAGGCGCAAAAAGGCTTCAATTCACAACTCCTTCGGACCAAGCCCATTCGACAGTCTGAGTTGTATTTGTCGCTCAGGCGTCAGCTAAACCATGAACAGGCGAGCAAAAGCTCGATACGAGAACTGAAGACCCTTGATGGGGACACCTTTTTTCAGGATTACTACGTTGAAAATCGGCCTGTCGTAATTCGAGGATACGCAAATGACTGGCCTGCCAAGGACAAATGGACCCTTTCCTATTTGTCGGAGCATTATGGTCAGGCAAAGGTGCGCATCACCGACGATCGGTTGTCGAATCCAAATTATGACATGGAGCATGCTCGACATACCATTCACTGCTCACTCCACGAGTTCATAGAACGCGTTTCGCGCAATGATAGTGGCAACAACGCCTATATGGTTGCGAACAATCGGGTCATTGAGCAACCGGAAATGGCGCCGTTGATCAACGATATTTTTTATGATCCGGCGATATTTGACGCTGAAAAATGGAAAGGTTGCTCCGCATTCTGGCTTGGACCTGCGGGCACGGTGACGCCGCTGCATCACGACACCTGTAATATTCTGTTTGTTCAACTTTCGGGGCGGAAAACCTTCCGTCTTTTTTCACCGTTAGAATCGGACATCCTCACTCACGCACGCAGTATGTATGCTGATATTGACCCTGAGAACCCAGACCTCCTGAAGCATCCAAACTTTCAGCACGTAATGGAAAAATGCGTCACCCTTCACCCTGGCGATGCGATTTTTCTGCCGATTGGCTGGTGGCACCATGTTCGGTCATTGGACATCTCAATCAGCTTTGCCATGACGAACTTCGTCGTTCCGAACAACTTCGATTGGTACCGACCTGGCGAAGTCATTTAAAAGGATGGATCATCCTGAGTAATATAATAGCCCGAACTCTGACCAGGGGGGTGAATCGGCTCAACCCTACACCCTGTCGTTTCACCATCCGGCGTTACCTCGGGAAAGACCTCAGCAACTCGCCACATCGCACCGATGCCTGAATCCCCTCTCCGTCCCGAGAAATTCTGCAAGACGTCTGGTGGTGCCCCATAGGTGGCTGTTAATCGTCCCCCACAATAGACATTCACTATCGGTCTAGCGACAAGTCCCGAGAAGTTTTGAATCATAATTCGATATCCTTCTCCGTTAGTAGGCTGATCTAAATTGATGTTCTCGGGCAACCCCGTGCCCTCGCTAAGGTTATTATCTATATCCAATCGGGGATTAGCACAGTACCCAAGCGCTCGCCATCGATCGCCTTGAGGACCGCCTTCACACTCACTTAACGGGCTTGACGAATGACCCCAATCCGCCCGACGGGACATGAAGGTCATCAGATCAAAATTCCTCAACTCAGCCTCACAATTATACCAACTACATGCATTGTACGAAACGCCGCCTAAGCTAATCCCACCGAGCGCAGATGCTGCTGCCGGCGGAAACCAATCCTCCGCTCGCGACACGGGCATCATGTAAAGGTCCAGATCCTGAGTGTAGCTTTCGGGATAACACATCTCGACGCGCAAACCAGGACCAAGTACGTCGATCACCCAAGAACAGACGAACTCTCCATCCGGTGTCTGGACTCTAAGAGTAACCCGATAACTACCTGACAACCTGGGCTTGAATAACGCATTTTCGCTGCTCGAATTAAGGAGTTGGTAACCGGTATTGGTGCCTGCGAATTGATCACACGGACCGCCTTCGATCGTCCAACGCCAACTCGAGGCTTCTCCCTGGTAAAAAAGCCCTCCCAGTAATGGGTAATCCACGAAAGGGCGACCCGTAGGTGTTCTCGGATCATTCGGTCCGGGACATTCTCCATCCAATTCACATAGAACAGCTTCATCAATGCAACCATTGCAGTTATTGTCCAAACCATCGCAGAGCTCTGCACTCGGCCCTATACTGCTACATTGATCGAACGCCCCCACTTCACCATCCCCCACACAGCGCATTGTGCCGGTTTGGCATGCCCCAATATTGACCTGATTTGGCGGTCCTAGAAAACATGGTTCCACGCGACCAGGCTTACACCCACAGCCCTCATCGACTTGACCGTCACAATCGTTGTCAAATCCGTCGCACACATTTGCTTCATTCTCATTGGCCGATTCGATACAATCCGGATCAACTCGTTCATCCGATGTGCACGCTTCACTGCCCACTGGTACGCTGGCATCCGACGCATCAATGCTCCCAGAGTCCATCCCCCCAACAGCCGCATCCCCTTGCAGCATGGCATCGGCGCTCGGTGTGCCTGTATCAGCTGCCACAACAGCTACATCTTGTTGTATCTGAGCATCTACAATCGTCCGCATCCCAAGGTCTTGACCACCCGCCGATTCACTCATTGACTCATCATCACAGCCGGTAACGATGCAGAGCACAAGAGACGTCACGATGACAGTGATTCGATGAAGTAACATAGACTCCCCTCCCCGGAAGGTCTCAAACGCGTCGCGCTTTCAATTTTCACTAACGGTGAAAGATACGCGGTCAACCTCAAAATTTCAAGCTAAGCTTGAGGTCAGCTTAAGTCCAAAGCACTTGACTCATGGGCAATAGCGATGGTGTCTGGCGAGGTATCACTGCCAAGCTTGCGGAACGCATAATCCTGAGGCGCAAAACATTGTGGAGTGACAGTCATCATCCTGAGCACATGCCTTGCGGGTACATAGGTCTAATTCGCTGCACTCGAACCGAGGATCAGGGCACGCCCCATCTGCACACCGCTGAGCCACGCATAATCCGGAGCTTCGACAACGTCGCCCGGCCGGACAGTCTTCGTCACGAGTACATGTTGACGCACAAACGCCTCCGAATGGACTACATTCGGTGCCATTTGGGCAATCATCGTTCGTACCACAGCCCTGGCACCCTCCGCCCGGTAGTGCTCGATTACAAGACGCGCCAAGCGCTCCGGTGCTGGGGCAATCTGAATCTTCTATGCATTGTCCTCGATTTGTTCTCAACGGAACCTCCACCTCCGCATCCATCAACTCCACCGACATCCCATCATCTGTCGTCATCACATCTGTCACACTCACTTGCGTATCACTCACAGTAATCTCAGCATCTGGCTCAGTGCCCGTCTCAAGGTCCGGTCGAGCATCGGGAATGGTTTGGTCCTCATCACCAAGTGAACTGTCTGGCAGTGCGAATTCATTCTGAGCGTTTGCATCCATGGTCTGGATGTCACCAGACTCATCTGTTGAGCATCCAACACCAATCCCTAAAATCGTCACAATCCATAAGTAACGCACTCAATATACTCCTTAAATCACGTCATTTTCTGGCAGCAGTAAATCAGGCGTATGCACGAATCAAGTGTAAAGCGCATTCGCAAGAGATAATGGCATGGACGCTTATGGACCATACTTTAGAAAGACGTTTAGACCATCGACACTGAAGGTCTGCTCACTGCCCTCATTGTAAACCATGATCATCAAGTCCGCTCTGAGCAACATGTATCAAATCAACACAACCGTCCCAATTGACGTCGATTTCATGCAATATGAGACGTAACAACCGAACCGAATCGTTAAAGCCTTGGACGGTTGACGAAAACGAGGACTTATTCAATGAAGAGATTGACGATCTCAAACGAACTGAACAGCTTTATCATGGTGATGATTCAAGGGTATTCCCAGATGAAAGAAGCGTCGGTTTTCTTCAATGAGCGAATTGGAGCCGCAATACAGAAGTACTGCTCGCGTTCGATGGTCAGGAATCCATAAAGCCATGACCACAGACAACACATCGATGTCCCCTACGCCATCGTTCGACAAGAATGGACGAATCGCCTTCGGCGTACTCTGTTTAATGTTTGTAGGCTTTGGCATAGCCGGCGTTGATTTTGGTCGACATTGGGATGAACCAAAATTACTTCGTTCCGTTGACAGGGCCTTTGACAGCGGTGTTTTTTTGCCAGGTTGGTATCAATACCCATCCCTGACCTTTTGGATTGGACTCGCCGTAAAGTATGCTCATGCATTGGTTCATGATGGACTTCAGATCAATCTATCGTTCCCCCTAATGTGGCGAAGCGTGATGGTTATCGTCACGTGTTTCACTGGGCTTTGGACATACCTGCTGTCTTTGCATCTATCGGAGAAACGTGGTGTTGCGCTGCTTGCGACCAGCATCATTTTCCTGTCACCTGAACTGCTATACCACGCCCGGTGGATCGCGCCCGATACGCTTATGATGCAATTCGGTATTGCCTCATCGCTTGCCCTTTACCTGAGCACGCGCTCACTCGCAGCATACAGGAAAAAGCTGTGGCAAGCCTGCCTTTTGGCGGGATTTGCCTGCAGTGCAAAGTATCCAGGCGGTCTGTTCATTGTACCGATCGTCATTGTTGCAATGACGCGCCATGCCGAAACCTTGAGATGGTCCGTACGCTTGAAGCATGTATCCATGGGCTTACTCGTTTTCTTACTCACACTCATACTCCTCACGCCAGGAATGGTGATCGAAGCCCGTCAATTTGTCCAAGATGTTTACAGTGAGATTGAGCATTATCGACGGGGTCATTCCACCTATAGCGTGCGCCCTGGTCTTGAGCACTTCTGGCTTAATCTACGCTATCTATCGCTCTGCCTATCACCGAACCAATACATTCAATTCTTCGGCGGCGTAAGCACAATGTTTGGCATAATTCTCTGCGTCCGCAAAGGCTATCTGCCTGTCGTCTCAGTGTTAGCCGTGCCAATTGCATATCTCGTGTACTTCTCAAGTCAACGGGTAATGATCGTACGTAACTTATTGGTATTGCTTCCATTCGTTGCCATCTTTTGTGCGATGGGTATTCACGAATGCGTTGAAAGATGGGCTAATTCTCGAGCAACGTGGGGCATCATCTTTACAATGGGGCTACTCAACGTCATCCATGCCCACCACTCCGTCTCTAGTCTTCTTCAGCCAAAACCGGTGCATGAAGCGATAAGCCAATACATCAGCCAACACCCAAATACACACTTCTTACCGTCATTTGCATTTAAAGACAGTCCCGTCGCCCCCAAAAATGAGGAGGTTACGTGGGATGGACACCAAGAGGTCAAAGTGTTGTTCTGGAGCGATCAAAAGCCTAAGCCACTCTGGCTCACCAATCAGCCTAACCGCTATACGGTGGTCGCTGGACCGAGCGATGTAAATTGGTCTTACTATCCTAGCTGGTTGGGTTCACGTCGACTTCTAGCAGTCTCGCTCGAAGACGCCCGAGCGATGAACATCCGGGTACCGTTTCACACGGTCCCATCGTCGCAATCAAAATAACGCGCGACTACTCTTCCCGGAAATCTGTACAACATCGGAAGCCTACTTTGCCGCCCGCATAACTTGGCGACCGGGCTTCACTGGCTGCACAGGACGCGTCTTCGTCGCTTGAGGTTACATCACCGCCACGAACTCTGCCATCCACGGTCCATTCGCCAACATTACCGACCATGTCATAGGCTCCTGAAGCTGAGCGGCATTTTTTGAATCGCCCCGTCGCCCCTACGCTGCGTTCTTCACCATCGTTATCTTCCGTGGCACATTTGCCCGCGTTAAAGGCGCGTCCATAAGGGAAGACAGCCCCACCACGCCCCGTACACGCACTTCGCCATTCCCGGCTAGAACAGAGACGTTTGTCTGCCCGTTTGCACAGCGCTGCGGCCGTAGTTCTCGTCACGTTCGTCTTAGGTCTTTTGCCTCTGCCTGGAAACTCATAGGCATCGATGCAGTACGCACCGCCCGCTTTCGCAATCGCTGCAGCTGCCGTCCCTTTAATCTTGCCTCTTCGTACTGTACCTTTCGGAAATTTCATCGTACGCAACAGACGCATACCGGAGGGACAAGACAACTCGACACCATCGTTAGCTGTGCTAGTCGACCGTGCGACTGACTCATCTTTCTTTTTGTCAGCACGAACGGGCTTAGACTTCTTTGGCGTAACCTTAGACACCGATTTCTTAACCGGTGCTTTGGTTTTTTCCTTTACCTTGACAGTTTTGGTACTCGTCCTCTTCTCGACAGCAGGCGTCTCAACCGTCTTT
>JBMYRY010000095.1:0-7740 GCA_049602795.1 Bradymonadia bacterium | reverse complement strand
ACGGCGACTTCGTTGAAGTAGACATTCGATACTCGCCTACGAGTTCGGCTGGCAGCGACGGCACGTTAGAAGTTCGCTACGAGTACGTTAATGCAGAAGGCGCAGCTCTTCAAAATGGAGAACAACTCCTTCCCGTACCCGTTTTCGGGCGTCGACCAACACCACAGATTGCGGTGAATCCCGAAAGCCTTATTTTCGGCGCCATTGACGAAGGGACGGAAAGCGAGCCAATGACGTTGCTCATTTCAAATGTCGGTCTCAGACCCCTTGAAATCTCTAGCATCGCTTTCTCCTTACTCGATGCTGATGACAACGACCAGTTTGAGTTGCGAGACTTGCCTGAATTGGAGGGCGAGCCTGCAGTTCTTCAACCGGAAGAGTTTTTGTCGATTCAGGTTGTCTACAAGCCAACCGAAGCATCTAATCACGCAGCAACACTTCAAATTAGAAGCAACTCTGCAGAGGATGGAACGAAACTTGTTCAGGTCACAGGACGAGTCAGACGCCCCTGCATTGAGATCATTCCCGGCGAAATCAATTTGGGCATTGTAGCCCTAAACATTGAAAGCCTACATTCGAACGCTCAAATTACGAATTGCGGTGATTTGCCGGTGGAAGTATCGGACATTCAGATCACCGGTGGTGATGCAGGATTTCAGTGGAGTCCAGTAGAAGAAGCGTGGAACGGAAACACCTCCATTCCTCCGCTTGGGTCCTACCCCATCGAGGTCTGGTACACCAACCAAAGCTTGGGCGAAGGTCAAACCTCTGAAGCTCAACTCAGAATCACAAACAATACGCCGGACCAGCCTAACATCGAGGTACCTCTATCGGTGATCGGCGGTGGTGCGCCCACATGCGACCTTCTCATTCTACCGAGTCGAGTTGATTTCGGATTGGTTGCGCGAGGCCGCAACGTGACACGGCAGGTGGAAATCTTGAACCGCGGCACGGGGTACTGCGATCTACGGCAACAGGAAATTGTACCTGCTCTTGAAATCCCAATTCCGATTCCAGGCTTTAATGAAGTACGTTTCTTCATCACCAGAAACGCAAACCTAGGTCAGATCGCCCCATCAGCGCGAGTCCCGATGGAAATTACCTATCGCCCTCAAACATTTAGCGCCGACGGCGCGAAGCTGAGATTGACGTATCAAGACCCATACGAAAACACAGAAAAAGTGGCTGAAGCTGACCTGTCCGGCCTTGGCGGAGAAAGTAACATTGAAGTAATCCCTTCTCGACTCGACTTTGGACTGGTCACTGCCGGTGAATGTGCCTCAAGAGAAGAACGCGTGACCGTATACAACACCGGCATCGTCAACCTATGCATTACTAATGTCCGACTTGTGGGTGCAGACTGCGGAGAGTTCCTCATTACCGAACGTCCACGCGCCAACGGCGATGGCTGCATCTTGGTGACTCGAAACTCACCTGCTGAGGTGAAGCTCATTTATCAGCCTACAAATTTAGGCACGGACAGTTGTGACCTTGTGTTCGATTCTGATGCCAGCAATGAGCCGGAGCTTGTGGTCCCGTTAAGCGGTGAAGGCACGCGTTCCCGACGCCAAACTGATGTATTCGAGCAAACAAGCGGACAGACCGTAGACGTCCTGTTTGTCGTGGACAATTCCGGTTCGATGAGCGAAGAGCAGTCGAACCTTCGGAATAGTTTCAGTTCATTCATTGCTGGTGCCGATCAATTTTCAAACGACTTCCAAATCGGCGTCGTCACCATGGATATGCAAACCGAAGACGATGCGGGCCGGCTCAAGGGGAACACACGAATTGTTACCCGAGGACCAAATGCCTCATCCGAGTTCATTGCGAACACCGGTAGCAGTTACCTTGGCACGGGTGGCGCCGGCAATGAACAGGGACTGGCTGCCGCCGAGGCTGCACTTTCCGATCCGCTCGCATACGACACCGGGGTGAGTTGTACAGGCAACGGTGACTGTGTGTCTCCAGACACCTGCGTTGAGGGATATTGTGGCGGCTTCAATCGAGGCTTCCTCAGAGAAGAAGCTGCGTTAGAACTCGTATTCGTAAGTGATGAGGATGACCAGTCACCCGCCACCCTGAATTACTACGTAGACTTCTTTAAGAATCTTAAGGGCTATCGTAACGAAGGTCGAATGCATGCACATGCGATCGCCGGCGCTGCAAATGGACGAGCAAGTGCATGTGAAGGTCCTGGTGGTGATGCGACCCGAGGTGAGCGCTATGTTGAAGTGGCTCAACGAACCAACGGAGGGATTTACAGTATCTGTGAATCCGATTTTGGTACGCCGCTTCGCATGATTGGGAATCAAGCCTTTGGACTGCCTGTTCAATTCTTTCTCAGTCGTCCAGCACTAGAAGCAACGATTACAGTCCGAGTGGACGGGAGTGAACGTTCCAGTGGATGGAGCTATGATTACGACTCCAACTCGATTATTTTCGATATGAATCAAGTCCCACAACCAGGGCAAACCATTGAAGTAGACTACGAAGCGCAGTGTTTCGCTCGACAATAAACACTGAAATTAAGCAATACCAACCGACGGCCTTACGGGTATCGGGTAACGGAGAATTAAAAATGTTCAGACTATATGGCGCACTCAGCGTTTTAATCATGTTGGCTGCGTTTGCCTGTGGTGATGAAGGGTTTCGAGTAACAGAATCAGCAAAGATCCAGCTTGAACCAGAACTTGTTTTGGACGAGACGGGAGCAGAATACTCCAGCCTCAGATTTGAACAGCCCATTAGCTTGGGACGGTTCAACGACCAGGTTCTTAAAGTGAGCAACACAGGTGAAGTGGACCTGCGTATCACCAGCGTACAAATTACCGGTCATCCTGATTGTGATCGTGTAAAGAGGGGCGTAAGACCGAAGGCGGCACTCGGTACTGCGGATGACGGCAGAGACCTCGATCAAACCTGCTACTTTGCTATCGAGCAAGCACCTGGATACGCCACGTCAGACGCACCGATCACCGTACCTCAACGCGGCGAGATTCAACTTGTGTTGTCCTACAAGGCACTCGATCTGAATCCTGTCGAACCACAGGAACTCATTATCGAGTCGAATGACCGAAGCAACCCAAGTGTAGCTGTTCGCTTGTCCGTTCGCACCGGCGAGCCTCAACTGAACATTTCAAAGGATGCAGTTGCGTTCCCGGCAGGCGTACCCGAGGCAACCGAAAGTCTCCTATTTCGCAATTCAGGTACCTCAAAGCTCTCCATTTCCAGCATGCGAATCGTACCGCTGACAGAAGTCCCCCTCGATGCAGCGGGGAACCCTGTATCAGAATTCCGAGTTCTGGAAGATGAATTACCTGAACCCTTCGACATTGACGCGGGGCAAAGTGTTGAAGTGCGCGTTCGTTACACACCAGCCGATGAAGGCGCTGATGAAGCGCAACTCGTGGTGGTTAGCAACAGCACTTCGGGATCGACTAAACAAGTCTTTTTGACCTCGGGCTCGCTTACGAGTGAATTGGTCGCACAACCCAATCCAGTGATTTTCGCTGAGGCTACACCGACCCAACCGTCAACAAAGCAAATCTCGTTACGAAATGCTGGACTCAAGCTCCTAAGTATCCAGGGGATTACTATCTCTCCTGAGAATCAAGGCTTCAAACTGCTCGATGAGCAAGGGCGTGAGGTCGATATTACGGATCCGGCCAACCCCCGTCCAATTTTAGACATTCCAGGGGGTACAGCGAAAACGCTTTCGGTTGTCTACGAGCCAACAGGGGGGGACGATATCGATGGTACCATGGTTATCCGAACAACCGCTGACAACGTGACCGGCGGACTATTTTCGGTACCGCTGAGGCTCTCGGGTGCTGAGGTTGCAGATCTTGAGATCGACCAACTATCACTTGATTTCAGCCGAGTCGGAGCCGGAGAGTCTTCAACTCAAGACGTCACACTGACCAACCCGGGTGGACAAGCGTTAACGATTAGTCGGATCAGTCTTTCCACCGACATGGATGAAGGGTTGTTACCGTCAGACTCCGAATTTTCCGTGACCTCTGGAGGCGGTGGACTCACCCTTGAGGCGGGCGCCTCTCATACGGTGAGCATCACCTTCAATCGCGGTGCGGAAGACCGAAACCGACGCGTCGGGATGCTCGTCATTGAGAGCGACGCATCAAACGGCAGGGATGTTGTCTACCTTACCTCCAATCCCCCGCTATAAGCAGTGATTAGACCTCACCGGTCATCTCATCTCCCTCAAATTCTGATGGCGTGAGAGGAAGTGGCACCTCAAAGTATCACTTCCTCTGGCGGAGCCCCCGCGTTTCATAGCCATGCCTCAGAGCACCCCAAACCCCACTTACGGTCAGCAAAACGGATGACAAACATGAGTGAGTCGTCTCTGTGTGCCGAATGCACGTGCAAATTATCGCCACACCCCGTACTTTTTACTCGACTGTCAGTTCATTATTGGTGTCGCTTATGCCATTGACTTATCAAGGTGCAGTATCCAAGAAGCTGCCTCGTAATCTCGGCGCAGCACGCGAGCATGCACACGCATTGCTTCATTCTGTTGGCTATCAGAAGACAGACATTCGCCTCGTCTTCGAGTCTCTTGATGCATTGAAAGAAACGCAAGCGAGCTTCCCCGAAAAAAAGACCCTATGGCTCGACCTTTCGGTCCATCCCACAGACGCTCTATTCGCATCTGCGCATCGAATCGTTATGAATCATCAATCATTTAGAGTGAGCATCATCGGTGCCGGTCGAGATGCCGATGTGGAAATTAGTCTCGACCGTGAACAAGCCTTCACGCGACGATTCGATGATCGACTCTGTTACGAGAACGAACACAACGACTCAACTTTATTGAGGATACAATCCCCTGCAGGACGAGTTTCTAATGCCGCAGACCAAAGGACTATTGACGCTCAGTTGCATCGATTCCACGACATCATCAGAGCGTATTTACCCGAATCTCAACAGCAAGATCTGGTGTTTAAAGGTCCGCCAAGCGATGCAGTTACGAATCAATGGTTCGAAGTGGCGCCTGAAGCATTATCTCCCTTGGAAACCCCCTCATACACTCAACAAGAGTATCAATCCTTTGTCTCATCACTATCAATCCGAGTGGCAAATAATGACCAGGAGAGTCTCGCACGATTGTGGATGGCATGTATCAACGAACTGGTTCGCCCCAGGGTATGCCACCTTCGCATATCGGGAACAATTGAAGAACTAGCAGAGGTTCATCGATGCGTAGACCTTTATCATGAACATCCGTGGTCTATAACCCAAGGTTACGGATTATTGGTAGAAGGCGTGGAATCCGGCTCCGAATGCCAAAATGATGGATTAACTTCTCTATTGAAAACGATGCGCGCCCCCACATCTAGCTGGGATCTTCGTCTCCGAGCAAATTGGGGGATGGACCTGTCAACAGACACCGCCTCAATGCTCGGTGGCAGTCGCTATATAATTCGCTCAGCAAAGCAGCAGTCACTCGATCAACTCTTTGTTGAATTACCGTTTGATAACCCTGATGGTGCAGATTTCCGAACCACGCAAATGCACTTGGCAGCGCACATCGACGACAGTTTGGCAAAGCGTAATGCTTGGCAGTACGAAGGTCCACGCGTCGATGCGCCACAAGGTCAACGACATCTTAAGCTAGTGAAAGCCCTCGAGATGGGCGTAACGACTCTTGAATCAACTGATCCGGCATTTTACCCTCCAAAGGCAGAAGCGCCCGGAATCTTGACGACGCTCCTTGCCGGATTCAGACGCACTGGTCATCCTAAACTCTCCTTCACGGAAATCTTCGAACGCAGCTTAGCCCAGCACATGCCAGGATTTCGATATGACCAACGCGCTCATGTGTCCGACGACTATTTTGTGGAGTTTTATCGCCCCCATAAATTTGGTTTTGACCTCATTCAAGTCCAAAGAATGCGGAACCCCGAACGATTTAAACTCCTCCTCGGTGTGAGCCAACTCAAGATCTACATTGACGATTTAATACCAACCAAAAACAGAGTCAGCCCAGGTATTATCCTAGACTTCTCGAGCGTTCTACCAGACGGCTGGGCCAATGAGTATTATCAATTTACGTCCCAAAATTTGACTCGCTCCATCGACTCAGCAACCGCGCATCTGGTACATTTCGGGAAGCCGTTCTTTGATATGGCTCACGCGATACTCCCAAGCCATCAAATCGCGATGAAAGAAGAGAAATAAATGATTCAAAACTCAATTCGTATCGTACTCGTTATAACAACTCTTGCAGGCTTTTTGGGATGTGACGACGGTAAAGAAGAGCAAAGGTCTGCGAGCTGCGTTATCTGCATCGAACAACCGAACGAGGATGTCCCCCCCTATATTGACTGCGACACCGCCAATGATTCGGACCGGGCGACGTATTGTGAAAACGAAGATGGGATGACACTCAGCTGCGAGAGTGTTGAGATCTGCTGTGATCGAGCACCGTTAGGTAGTACGGGCTGCTCAACCGTCTCGCGCGAGCCGGTGGATGTTGTGCCCATCGTCAATCAGTCCATCGCGGCAGTTCCGGGCAACATCATTTTCACCGGGACATACGACAATGAAACGCATGTATACAGCGTGGACCGAGCCACGGCAGAGATTTATCAATTGTCGGTCAATGACGCTCAATATCGAGCCGTCTCAGTGGGTCCCGATAGACGTTTTTTCCTTTATTCCAAAATCGATTCAGCCGATCGATCATCAGTCTGGCTCTACGATTTGCAAGGACATACCTCGAAAGCGATCAGCCCTGAGGGATGTGATGCCGGTCGAGACGGCGTCGGCTGGTTTAATGACACCTTTGTTGGCTTTGCGATGAAGTGCGACGAGGACGAGTATCGGCAGGCCTATCTGGCGAACATCTATGACGACAATCAACGTGCTTTCTTGCGACAACTTACGGATCAACCAGGTGACGTGGTGGAGGTATACCCCATACTCAACAGTACGTTCTTCTTATATGCACTCGTAACTCCTCCGTGTGATGCGGATGGATGTATGGTTAGTTCAACCATCTGGATGGGTGATAATGAGATTACGGAGCAACAGTGTGCCATCACTGAGGTAAACGCGTCTGATGACAATCCAGAACGAACGATCACAGACACCAAAAAGCGACTTGGAGATTTTCGCCCGTCCATCGCTGCCAATCTCCAAAGCATTATTTTCTCACGGGTCGTTGGTGCAAAACCAGAGGCGCCGCTCGGACATCATGACCTGTGGACGGCCGGTACGAATGTTAGGGCACTCTTGGCCGGAAATTCGTCGTGCAGTACAGACCCACCAACCTCCCTGACGCAAGCACTCTCAAGCGATCGCTGGGTATCTCAATCCAATACCCTTTCTATACTGAGTGAGTACTCTCCCACCCTGGCGTTTGATGATGCATCCTCAGAGATCAGCCACATCTTCGTGGGTTCCGGAGATGGAAACAACGAGGATAGCGGCATATTTGAAGCGAGCATAGATGGAAGCTTACGTCGATGGACACCAACCTCACTGTTCGTGCTTGACGGCACTTGGGTCCAGGACGAATTAAACCTCACCGGTAGCCGCTGACCAACTCTAAGTTGGTATACAACCCGCCTTTACGCAATATCGTCTCCTACACCATCAATCCTCGACATTTATGCCCTGCTCGCAAGAGATATGACACCTATGATGAGAATAAGGCATCATACTAGTATGATGTTGAGATTCGCGATCATTGTGCTCGTAACCTGGTCAATTGGT
>JBMYRY010000094.1:0-7742 GCA_049602795.1 Bradymonadia bacterium | reverse complement strand
AAGTAGCCCAAGTGGATTTCCGATTTCATGGAATCTGAACTGCTTACGGCTCAAACTCGCTTCCTCCGGCTCAGAGGATCTCTCCTTAGCATTATTAGAACCGGCAATTGCTGATTCTATGGCGCCTTGGAATGCATTGAACTGTAGCGGTGTTGAGCTGATCTATGATGGATTGAGTGATTCGGGAAATGTGGGTTTTTCGAATGACTCTGCCAATGAGAATCTCATTATTTTTCAGGATGCAATGGGAGCGTGGGTATATCAACCAGATATTCTGGCATTGACGACGTTGACGTTCTGTTCCGCTGCGGGTGGGCTTTGCAAGTATCGTGGTCAGGTATTGGATGGAGACATTGAATTTAATGGGCGCGAAGCACCGTTCTCGGCAAGTGAAGTTCCTTTGGAAGACCATCATGATTTCACGAACACCTTAACCCATGAACTCGGTCACTTTATTGGGTTGGACCACTCATTAGATGAAGAAAGCACGATGTACTTTTCGGCGCCTTTGGGAGAGATCGATAAACGAACCCTAGCCGATGATGATAAAGCAGGATTCTGCACCATTTATGAAGCGTGCGTTGCGCAAAGTGAGTGTGGATTTTGTTCACCGGGGCAGGATGATGAGACAGATATGAGCCCTATGGCACCGGGAGATGACAATTTGGCTGGCTGCGCATGTGATGTGAAGAGAGAAGGAAATGGGGGACCATTTCTCCTCTATGCACTTTTTTTGTTCGGCGCGATTTTCAGACTCTCCCGAAGGTAACGTCCAGTCGGACTGCCTTCAGTCTGCGCGACAGCCTCAGGGGTACCCGCGGCGATAAGCTGCCCACCCGTATCGCCCCCCTCGGGACCGATGTCGATTACCCAGTCTGCCGTGCGGACAATATCCAGATTATGTTCGATCATCACGACGGTGTTCCCTTGGTCTACCAAACGCTGAATGACTTCCAATAATTTGCGGACATCCTCAAAATGAAGACCGGTAGACGGCTCATCTAAGATGTAGAGCGTTTGACCCGTGGCTCGCTTTGATAGTTCGCGACTGAGCTTGATCCGTTGAGCTTCTCCACCGGACAAGGTGGTCGCAGGTTGCCCCAACTTGATGTAATCCAAGCCGACATCTGCGAGGGTTTGAAGCACCCGGGAGATCTTTGGGTGGTGCTCAAAGATATCGAGCGCTTCTCGAATACTTAACTCAAGCACGTCCGCGATGGATAACTCTCGATATTTTACGCGAAGTGTTGCCTCGTTAAATCTTTTGCCGCCACAGATTTCGCAGGTGACGTAGACATCCGCCAAAAAGTGCATTTCGACTTTGGTGACGCCAGCGCCTTGACAGTTTTCACAACGGCCTCCCTTAACATTGAAGCTAAAGCGACCCGGCGCGTAGCCGTAGGCCTTGGATTCTTTCGTAGAGGCAAAGACCTTGCGGATATCATCCCAAAGTTTTGTGTAGGTTGCGGAATTACTTCGAGGTGTGCGTCCGATTGGGGACTGGTCGATGTTGACCACTTTGTTGAATTTTTCGAGCCCTCGAAGGTCTCGGTGAGGTCCGATAGGAAGCTGAGCCCCGTTTAAAGCGTGCGCTGCAGCGGGGTATAAGATGCCATTGACCAAGGAAGATTTACCCGCGCCACTAACACCCGTCACACAGGTGAACAGTCCAATCGGAAAATAGACATCGATTTCCTTCAAATTGTTCGCCGACGCGCCCCGAATGACTACACTGTTTTTCTTAGTACCTTTTCGACGTTTGGTTCTGCTCGGAATGACTCGGGTCCCAGCAAGATATTGTCCCGTGAGGCTTTCAGGGTTTTGTTTGACACTCTCAGGTGTCCCGCTAGCAACGATTTGACCGCCCTGTGTGCCGGCTCCTGGACCAAAGTCGACTAACCAATCGGAGCGCAGCATCATCTCGGCATCATGTTCGACGACAATGACTGAGTTTCCGAGGTTTCTCAGATGTTCGAGCGTGCCAATGAGGCGATCATTGTCCCGGGCATGCAGTCCGATTGACGGTTCATCCAGTATGTACAGCACGCCCGTCAATTCACTGCCCATTTGACTGGCAAGGCGAATGCGTTGTGCTTCACCTCCACTGAGTGTTGGCGCGGCTCGGTCGAGCGTCAAATAATTAAGACCGACATCCTTCAAGAAGCGCAATCGACCAACGATTTCTCTGAGGAGGTCGGTGGCGATGAGTTCCGTGTTTCCAGACATTTCTAAGGTGGTCAGCAGGGTGTAGGCGTCGCCGATACTCATGCGGGATAATTCAACGATATTTAGGTCGCCAATGGTGACCGCGCGTGACTCGGGTCTAAGTCTACTACCCTCGCAAGAAACACACGGAGCATCGGTAAAATATTTAGCCAAGCGTAAGCGAGTGTCCTCGGACTCGCTTTCACGCCACATACGTTCCATCCGAGGAATGATCCCTTCCCATTCCACGTCGTAGGTTCGATTGCCTCGTAGGCGCAGAGTATAGAGTCTGTCGCCATCCCCATACAGTAATAAGGATTGTTCAAACGGCGCTAGATCTTCGAACGGCGTTTTCAGATTAATATTGTGAATTTTGACCACTGCTCGAAGGACTTTGCGAAACCATCGCGCCATCTTTATGTTGAACCCTTTGACGGCATTCTTATCGATTGATAGCGAGGGATCAGGGATCACCCGCTCGGGGTCTATGCGTAATGCTTTGCCAAGACCATTGCAGGTTTTGCACATGCCGACCGGGCTGTTGAAGCTGAATGATTGCGGTGAGATTTCAGGAAAGCTTAATTCGCAATATGCGCAGTGTCTGAATTCACTCATTAGGATGTCATCGTCGGCGCCGATCACCGAAACAACAAGACGCCCTTGACCGACCTTTAATGCCTGTTCAATCGAATCCGTCAAACGCGACACTCGATCGGGCCTACTCACAAGTCGATCGATGACTACATCGACCCGATTTCGCTTATTTTTATCGAGTTCTATCTCCTCATCAAGCGTGAGCACCTCTCCATTGATTCTCACCCGACCGTATCCAGCCTGCCGAATGCCTTCGAGTTTCTCGCGATGTTCACCCTTCCGATTTTCCACGATGGGCGCCAAAATCATAAATTTGGTTCCGGGCTCTAGCTTGCTGATTCGGTCCACCATCTGCTGAGAGGACTGGGCGGATACTGGTCGTTGACATACATGGCACGCTTGTTGTCCCGCCCGTGCGAAAAGGACTCGCAAATAGTCATTAATTTCCGTGATTGTACCCACCGTTGAACGGGGATTCCTGCTCACCGACTTCTGCTCGATGCTGATCGTGGGTGAAAGCCCTCGAATTGAGTCGTACTTGGGCTTTTCCATTTGCCCGAGGAATTGTCGAGCATAAGCCGAGAGGCTCTCTACATATCGACGTTGTCCTTCGGCAAAAATGGTATCGAATGCAAGACTAGATTTTCCGCTGCCTGACACCCCTGTGAACACCACGAGCTTCTTTTTCGGCACAGCGAGGTCGATGTCCCTCAGGTTATGCTCAGCAGCGCCTTTGACTTCAAGGTGTTCTGACTCAGCGGCAGGTAATGATTTATCCAGGTCATGCATAAGCTGCCTCGCTTTCGTCTACGGTGATACAGTTCGCGGTCCTTACGTTTCAAGGCGGTTGAACATTCGATCGGAGTGAGGCTAGAGTCAAACCAAATTATTGAAACGAACAGGAAAACTTGTATGACCAAACCCAATCAACCTTGGTTTATTCGTCGCCCGATGCCGGCACAGGTCAGGTCGGTGCATCTATTGGGGATCGCCGGTTCCGGTGTGGGCACATTCGCCATGATGTTACGTGATGCGGGCTATGTGGTTAAAGGGTCAGACCAGAACGTCTATCCGCCAATGAGCGATCGACTCACAGCTCAGGGCATTGAATGGTACGAATCGTGGGATGAAAGACATCTCGATTGGGCTCCTGATATCGTCATCGTCGGAAATGTGTGCCGAAGTACGAATCCTGAAGCCGTTGCTGCCCAAGCACGTGGTATTCCTTCTGTCAGCTTCCCCCAAGCCCTGAGCGACCTATTTCTTGCGCACGCTCGACCAACCGTCGTTGCGGGTACTCACGGGAAGACCACGACTACAGCGCTCGTCGCTCACCTCTTAGCGAGTCTCGAGTTTGGACCAGGCTTCCTTCTTGGCGGCGTCGCGAAGAACTTCAATTCTGGCTACCGGTTATGTGAGACGGCGGGGGCGCCCTTTGTGGTCGAAGGCGACGAGTATGACACTGCGTACTTCGATAAGGGACCAAAGTTTCTTCATTACCGGCCTTCCATCGCGATCCTAAATAATATCGAATTCGATCACGCAGATATCTATGATGACCTTGATGAAATCGTAGAAAACTTTGACCGTCTGATGGATTTGTTAGATGAGGAGACTACGCTGATAGCAAACTTTGACGATCCGATTGTTGTGGAGCGCGCAAAGCGGGCTCGAGGCAAGGTTCAATTTTTCGGTTTCGGCGAGGGCGCATACTTTAGAGCATCTTCCGTTGAATCGCATGAGGCTGGAGTGCGCTTCCAACTTAGTATTGATGGGCAGGTTTGGGGTGGGGTGTCTTCACCGATGTCCGGTCTGCACAATGTAAGCAACGTGCTCGCCGCCCTCGGAGCGTGTAATGCGTACGGGGCACCAATTGAGCAGTTGGTCAGCGCCCTAGGGACGTTTCTAGGTACGGATAAACGGCAGGAGGAAAAGGGCACCTTCGATGGTGTACTCATCGTTGATGATTTTGCTCATCATCCCACTGCCATCGAGACAACGCTCAGTGGTTTAAAGGCGCGCTATCAGGGGCGCCGCCTTTGGGCTGTCTACGAACCTAAGAGCAATACTGCTCGGCGCAATATTCATCAATTAGCTTACGAGAAAGCATTCTTACCGGCAGACCGAGTTGTCATCGCAACACCTTACCAGAAGGATGATGGATTGACTGCCTCCGATATGCTCGACGTGCATCAGTTGACTGCATCACTCACTCAAGCGGGCACGCCTGCGGTGTCACCTGGGGATGCCCTGGACATTCAACAGTATTTGACGCGCCATGCCGAACCGGGCGACGTGATTGTCGTGATGGCAAATAGTGGGTTTGATGGGTTGATCCCGAAACTGACGGCGTCTTTACGTGAACGAGCTACGACTGCTTGAGGCGCGTCTTTAGTTCCGCACATTGCTCGGTCAGTTCCTCGATTGGTTCAAAGGTTTCGTATTGGGTTACGCACATCTTTGCGTCTTCAATTTGGTCGAGGGCCTCACAGAGTTGGGCGCGAAATAACCAACCAGGGGCGAAGTCTGGTGTGCGAGCGGATAAGGTTTCAAAGATCGATAGCGCACCTTTGACGTCGTCTTTTTCCACGCGGATGGTTGCCCACTGTATGTACGCATCGGGTCTTTCTGGGGCAAGATGCACCGCATCTTCGAATACTCTTTCAGCGTCATCAGTTTCGCCGCGGTCGAGGTGTTTGAACGCGAGGTACAGCAATAGCCCGTATTCGAGGTCAATCTCCGCGTCGTCTTTCGATTTTGATAGGTCGAGACTAAACAGTGACTCTGTACCGGGTGCAGTAGAGCGTTTGCAGGTCACCCAAACGGGACTCAGGTCCAGGACGGGATCATGATACTCAATGGTGCTACGTGTATCGATGGAAAAGCCTGCCAATTCGTTTAGCGCCGCGAATTGAGTTTCCGAGTAGACGCGAATGTTGAGCGTGTCAGAATCGTCCATCCGTCGCTCATCGCCCACCCAGAATTGATAACGAAAAAGTCCGTTAGGTTTAAGGACCCGGTTCACTTCTTTGAAATAGGATTCACACACAGCCATAGGTAAATGAGGCAATACGGAATAGGATAAGACGAGGTCGAAGCTGTCGTCAGGAAATTCGCTTAAGCTTGAGCCGTCGTTGACGTGAAAACTGAGATTCGTGACGTTAGCGTGCATGCTACGTGCATCCTTGATCATTTCATCAGCCACATCCACGCCCACAACTCGCTCAAAATGGTCAGCGAGCAGCGCCGTCATTCTACCAACACCGCATCCAAGGTCGAGGACATGCATTTGCGGTTGGACTTGACCGGAAAGACCGGCAAGGAAATCCGATACGTCCTTGCTAGCGGATGCGTGATAGCTCGATTCATCGGCTTCTTCGGTAGCCGCTACCCAGTATTTGGAGTCCACTTTGGCTCGTCGATTCCAATCTCGCTTCATTTTCTCGTTAATATCCATTGACTACCCCACAGCGCTTTCTTATCCCTTCAAATCATACAAAGGGTGACATGTCCACTAATGAAGATGTTTAATCAGATCAGGACGATTGGGACTTACGTGCTGTGAAACACCGAAATGAACACATTCAAATGCTGATGGGCGCAATTGGGGTCAGTGTTTGTTTCATTGTCGGCTTTAGTCAGCAAGGCGGATGGCATGATACGGCGGAGTTTGCTGCTGTTGGACGTTTGATGACGACCTCGCACTCACCAGGACATCCACTCTACACAATCCTCAGTTCAGGTTGGGTCAATGTGTTTCCATTCGGTTCCGTTGCATTTCGAAGTCTCATGTTTAGTGGATTTTGTTGTGTCGCGTCCTATGTCATTCTTCTTTGCTGCGTTCATACCCTCAAGCTTCGCCTAAAATTGGGATTGGTTTGGTTGGCGGCGGGTATCGTCGCTCCGCCTGTCTTCATCCAAGCCGTGCGTCCCGAGGTCTATGCACTGGCACTGTTTTTAGTTGCGACAGCGACCTGGCTTTGGATTCTTTGGTGGCGGACCAATGATCAGCGCTACGTGGTTGCTCTTGGTTTTGCCATCGGGTTGGGGGGGACGAATCACAGCTACATTGCTTTGATTTTTCTACCCATAGTTCTGATCAGTTTTGTGCATCGTCGAATCCCTTTGAAAACATTAATGCTCAGTGGGCTAAGCGGCATAACGGGCCTATCTGCCTACGTTTTGTTGGTGATTCGATCGCATGCGAGCGAATTTGGCTGGGGGACCGCTGATTCGCTGTCTCAACTCTGGCGTATGATCAGTGCGCGAGATTGGACGAAAAGCATCGCCGAGAATTCGGTTACGCCTGTTGAACAAGTGATCGAAACATGTGTGGCATTTATCCAATGGCTTGGACCGGTTGGGTTTGTCATTTGTTTCAGTGTGCTGACGATTTCATTGGTGAACACACTCCTGAAGCGAACAGTCGTTGGGATGTATCTGTTTGGCTTTGCACTCAGTTTCCTCGTCTTTCGGGGGTTGATTGAAGTCGACGTTCATAACCCCGATTTGATGGGATATTTGGCCCCGGGGCTGATGCTCGCGCTGTTGGGCGCATTGATTGAGGTTGACCGATGGTCCACGAGGGGTCGTGGCGTCTTTCACGTGGTGGCTTTGTCGTTTCTTGTGTCTATGTTGTTTGCTTCAAGCGCTCGTCAGGAGCGGGGGATAGCAGAACGGTATGCACAGCAGGTGCTCTCCGAGGCGCCCTTAGATGGGGTCTTGCTCGTGAGCAATTACAGTACATGGTTTTGGACGTGGTATCTGAGGGGAGTGGAAGGTCAACGACCTGATTTAGCTGTTGTTTTCAGAGGTCGTCTTGAGGAGCCTTGGTTATCGGCTCGACTTCAGCCCCGATATCCAGACGTTGTGAAACGACTTACGGGATATCCCACTGCCTTCCTTAGCAGTGACGTCGCCTGGGAGCCAGGGGTTTTACTGCC